>JAMPFC010000068.1 GCA_023664685.1 Roseburia sp.
GCGCAGCCGGCCAACCAAAAACTGTTATGAACGATGGAAGCAGTCCGTAGATCAGCGCCATCATCATCGTTCCTGACAGGATATTGGCAAACAAACGCAGTGACATCGAAATCGGCGTTGCAAACTCGCTGATGATATTTACCGGAAGGAATAAGAATACCGGCTCAAACAACCCTTTGATCTTGCCCATTTTCTGCCACTTGAAGCCCTGATATTGTATCATGAAGAATGTGATCAGCGCCAGTGGAAGGGTAACGCCAAAATCTGCGGTCGGCGGCCGAAGCCCGAACAACCCCGATAAATTGCAGGTGAGGATCAGCAAAAACAATGTGCTGACATAATTCCTGAATACCGGTGCCAGTCTTCTTCCCATATTGTCAAGGATCAGCTTATCCAGTGTCTCCACTGCGAGTTCAATGACATTGAGAAAACCAGTCGGTGCCTTGCGGTAATCGGCTTTTTTGATCTTCCGGTTCGCTACAATGGCAAATACGATCAGCACCACCATAACAATCGCCAGACATACATGGCTGGTCGTGATCCAAAAGGAAAAGTCTCCAATGTGTATCTCTTTATAGCCATGTATATAAAAATCTACTTTATTGTCACCCAATTCTCTTCTCCTTTCCAAGACAAACGTCTTAAAATTTTACTTTCAAACAGAAACCTGTCTAAAGCTCTTTTTTTCTGAAAACAGCCGGATACAAAAGTGCCGCTGCTTTCTGCCCAAACAATCCGGTAAAAACCGTAACCGGATAAAATAAGTGTGAAAAATAAAAACCACACATCAATACTGCCAGTGCGATCAGCGTCCGGAGGGACGCCATCATCTTCAAGTGATTTGCCGCACTTTTTTTATTCATATCAAGCTCTACATCCAATGTCGAATACCGGTGCAGCATCAAGAGCGCTGACACCGCGCTTCCAAGTATCTCCCCCAATATATAGGGTAAAATAGGAAATGGCTGGATCACATAGATCACAATTCCGACTGCGGTCACAACTGCCGCAAGGATCCAGATCAAAACAATAACCCTAATGAGTGTCTTTCTCGCTTCCCTCATCCGGCTCCTCCTTCGCAGAAAACTTCATATCTTCTTTTCCAGATTCCGGGGCATGAAGCCTCCCCGTGAGGACAAACAGACTTCGGATCGACGCCAAAATCCCTATAATGAGCATGATCATCACCCAGAATTTTGTGCCTAAAAACCTGTCAATGTAAAGGCCGATAATAAAACTAAGACCCATACATGTCATCATCGCAAGCCCGATCTGGGTAATCATCGCAAGCGCACTCAAAATCTCTTTTTTCTCTTTCCCTTTATCTCTCTTTTTCATAGTCCCCTGCTTTTCTACATCTCCCTAGCCTTTTTAACACATGCCTTCATCGCCTCGATCACAGCACTTCGGAAGCCTTCCCGTTCAAGCACCCTCACCGCCTCGATCGTTGTTCCACCCGGTGAACATACCATATCTTTTAATTCTCCCGGATGTTTTCCTGTCTCCAATACCATCTTTGCACTTCCCATTACGCTCTGGGCAGCCAGCTCATATGCTTGCGCCCTCGGCATCCCATCTGCCACAGCGGCATCCGCCATCGCCTCGATAAACATAAAAACATATGCCGGCGAGCTTCCGCTCACACCGATGACCGTATCGATCATGCTCTCTGGGACTTCATGGGCGATCCCAAAACTTGAAAAAATACCAAGTACTTTCTCTTTTTCTTCTTCTGTAACATTTTCATTAAAACAAACTCCTGCTGCCCCCTCTAACACGAGTGCCGGAGTGTTTGGCATACTTCTCACTAATTTGATATTCTTGCCAAAAAGGCGTTCGATATTCTCAATCGTCTGACCGGCTGCGATCGACAGGATCAGGGCATCCTCTTTTACCGTCTTACGGATTTCCCGGATCACCGTCTCAAACTGAAATGGCTTTACCGCAAGGATCAAAAGATCTGCCTCCTCTGCAGCCTTTTTGTTATCCGTCGTGACGTGTACCGAAAACTGCTTTCCGATCGCTTCTGCCGCTTCCCTGTTTCTTCTGGAAATGATGATTTCCTCCGGGGCATACAAGCCCTTCTCCAAAATCCCCTTCAGCATAGCCTGCGCCATATTTCCACAGCCGATAAAACCAAGCATCTATTTCTCCTGCCTCTCTGTTCCGTATTCTTTATTCCTCCTCGAGCATGGCAACGCGCCTTGCATGACGCTCCGCACCCGAAAATTCCGTATTTAAAAAGGTATCTACAATCTTTACAGCAAGCCCTGCACCGACAACCCGGGCGCCAAATGCCACGATGTTCGCATCATTGTGAAGCCTCGTCGCCTCCGCACTGAAACAATCACTGCAAAGTGCGGCGCGGACACCTTTTACTTTATTTGCTGCGATCGAAATACCGATACCGGTTCCGCAGATCAAAATCCCCTTTTCACACTCGCCGTCTGCGACAGCATGTGCCACTTTTTTTCCATAGACCGGATAGTCCACAGGATCGGCACTGTAACTCCCGTAATCCTTATATTCAAGTCCCTTTTTCTCAAGATATTTTATAATTTCCTGCTTTAATTCATAACCTGCTTGGTCACTTCCCAATGCAATCATTTTTTTCCTCCTGTCACTGCCCCAACTCCGTTTTAATTCCATTGAAGCTTTTTCTTTATCTTATAAAGAAGATCTTTGATCTCCACATAACTTGCTTCATATGCGCTGTCGTCGCCGCCATATGGCTCCATAATCTCGCCATCCTCGCCGGCAAATTCTTTGATCGTGTATACGTTTTCCGGCGAACTAACTGCCTCCAATACTTTTACTTTCTGGGCAAAATTCATTGTAATAATAAGCGTATCCTCTGTCACTTCATCGACGGAAAATTCCTTGGACACCTGCTCCTCGCATGGGATCGAATGGGCAATGAGGATATCTGTCACCTTCATACTCCGCGGTTCCGGAAACAGTACCACAAGTCCTCTGGATATGATCTCCTTGTCCTTGTCCATCAATATACTTTTAAACATCCATTCTGTCATCGGGCTGAGTGTAATATTCTCTTTCCCTACAAAAATCACTTTTTTAAAATCCATATCACACCATCTCTTCTTTGTCCTTCCTCTTATGGGCGGAATTTCTGTCATCTAGAATTTACACGTCCTCGGTCTGTTGTCCTGCCGCCTTTAAAAGACGGTTCATAATGGCCTCGCTCTGAGCGGATTCATAAAAGCTTTCTGACAAAATTATCTTTACATGAAGTTCATCAAACATGCGAAGAACTCCGTATATATATTTCCCTGTGGTATCCTCTTTTCTGGAACCGGCTGCGACAGCCTGTCCCACCGGATAATCCCCTTTTGACTCTTTCGTGGCAAGAATGCCGATCTCTTCTGCGGTATATGTACCTGAATGGATATACCCTTTTATCACATCATTGATCCGGGCGGTCACAGCCGCCGGCTCTCCCCGGAATACGATCATCTTTGCCTCCGGCGCATAATGCCGGTATTTCATGCCGGGCGCACGCGGCCTCTCATCGGCGCCGGCTGACATCAATGCGGGATCCATCATGACCTCTCCCGCTGTCTCTTTAAGCATCTGCCATGTGATATATCCCGGACGCAGGATGACCGGAACCTCTCCTGTGACGTCTACAATCGTAGACTCCAGACCAATGCCTACTTCTCCGCCATCAATGATCATATCGATCTTCCCATCCAAGTCCTGTTTCACATGCTCTGCCCGCGTCGGGCTTGGCCTCCCGGAAGTATTTGCGCTCGGAGCTGCCACTGGCACCCCCGCCTGCTCTAAAAACGCAAGCGCGCCTGTATGCTGCGGCATCCGTACCGCCACGGTATCCAATCCCCCCGTGGTCTCGTAGGGAACACACGCCGCCTTCTCAAATATCATAGTCAGCGGCCCCGGCCAGAATGCTTCCGCCAGTCTTTTTGCCACCTCCGGCACATACCGCACGATTTCCTTCAACTGCCTCATGTTGCCGATATGAAGAATAAGCGGATTATCCGAAGGTCTTCCCTTCGCCTCATAAATCTTCTGCGAAGCTTCTTTCAAAAGACCATTTCCGCCAAGTCCGTATACGGTTTCGGTCGGAAATGCAACCAAACCGCCCTGCCGGAGCTTTTGTACCGCCTCACGAAGTTCCTCCTCTGCAAATCCGTATCGGGGGCTCCATGTGATATATTTCGTATCCATAGCGTGTTCACCGCTTCCAATCCAAAAAATCCCTATAGCATATTTTACCACAAAATCATTGGTTATACAAGAAATTTTCTATCCCTTCTGCGATTGCCTCTGCCATGCTCTGTTGATACGTGTCACTTTTTAAAAGCTCCTCCTCTTCGGGATTAGAGAGAAAGCCACATTCAATGATCGCAAAAATCCCCTCTGACTTTTTCAGCATATAATAACTGTCATTGCCTTTTTCCACCCTGTGGTTCCCATCCGCCAGTTTTTCCTTCACGGTATTTTGGAGTACCGCAGCAAATTCTTTGCTCTCCGCGGAATTGCTGTAATAAAAAACCTGAGCGCCTCTCGTTCCGGCAGAATAACTGTTTTGGTGGATGCTTACGGTAAGCGCCGGATCATTTTCATTGATGATGCTCACGCGGGATTTCAGGTCAGAAAGTTTCTTCTTCCCTGCCTCTTCGTGGCAAAGCGCCTGATCCTCCTCCCTCGTCATGATGACCTGATAGCCGCTGTCCACAAGGATTTTCTGCAGTTTGAGGGCAATGCTCAGGTTGATATCTTTTTCAAGCGCACCGGTGACGCCGACTTTTCCGGGATCAAACCCGCCATGTCCCGCATCTACAATGATCAGCTCTTTTGTGTTGCGGCCTGTCATATTTAAAACCTCCATCTCATTTACCTTTACCGTCGCCGCCACGACTACCGCAAACATAACGATGACTACCGCCCAGATCTTCCCTGTCCCTTTTTTTCTTTTCATAAAAAAATCCACTCCATACATCTCTCTTTATAATGTACGGAGTGGACAAAATGTGTATACCTATTTTTGAACATATCTTGCGATCGTATTCCATGTAGCCGGACGTTCAAAGCCAAGTTTCCAAAATGCGACGCCCGCCGCATCCGTCGATAATACGGTCTCTAATTTTTTCTCCAAAGAAGTCTCCTCCTCGAGCCATATTTTGTATGTGCCGTCATCTGCTTTAAACTCTGCGTAGTACTGCCCGAGCGTATCATCCCATTCCGGCGAAACCTGACTGGACTGCAGGACGCTTTCCGCAGAACTCATTCCATAAGCACTGGATGTAACTTCGATCTCACCGTTCTTTTTCGTCTCTTTCCACAATCTGGTATAAAATGGGAGTGCCGCCACAACCCGCTCTCCGGGAATGTATTCCAATCCCCTCTGAAGCCCATCCCTGACAAATGGAAGAGAAGACACCGAACCGCTCTCACCGCCGCCGGCATAATGCTCATCATACGCCATAAAGATCACGTAATCCACGACCCTGCCCTGCTCTCTCCAGTTATAAAACTCAGAACTTTCGGTAGGGATGTAATCGTCAACTGACACCACGATATCATTGGCATGACAACGCAAGACCAGCTCCCTCAAAAATTCAAGATATCCCGGGGCAGACGCTTTTGTTATCTTTTCAAAGTCGATATTGATGCCATCCAGATCGTATTTCATCGCTGTTGTCACCAGATTATTGATCAGATTCGCACGCACGGAAGTACGCCCCATGATCTTTTTCAGGGAAATCTTGTCACTAAAATCATTTACAAGCCCCCACACTTTCAGCCCTTTTGCATGTGCCGCCGCCACATACTCGGAACTGGCAAGGGACGTAAAGTTTCCTTTGTTGTCACTGAGGGCAAACCATGTCGGCGAAATGATATTTAAGCTTCCTGCCTGTGAAATCTTCGCTTCCAGCTCTGCGCTTCCGACAATCCCCGTCATCTGATGCCATCCAAGACAAACTTTCCCCTCTACTGCAATCTGTGGGAAAATGTCCTCCGGCTTTTCTGTCGTCCATGCTTTATCCTCTTCCTCCGTCAAATATTCTTTTGGCACATATCCCTCGATCCCATCCAACGTCAGAATTTTCTGATACTCATTTTCAACTTTTTCGCTTGTATCGACGATCACTTCCTGTCCCTCTTCCAGTTCCAGTAAGTAGTCATATTTCTTATTCGGCCCCACGCGAAGCCTCACGTCATCCGCCAGTTTGGCACATGTGTGCGTGCCCTCAAAATCCGACTGGACGATGATACGGTTTGGTTCCCTTTTTTCCTCATAATTGATCCGCGAATACTGATTTACGAAATCCATAGAAATATATGGCGTATCCCCATCGAGAAAAAGCACCTGATTCTCCGCATTGATGGTTTCCCTTCCCACCGTATAAGAGGCGTTATCCGGACTTACACTGATGAGACCGCTCGATGCAGCCAATGACAAGATATTTTCCTTTTTATCCCAATAAATGCGCTCATTCATCCACTCTGCCGCCGCCGAGACAGAGACATACACCGTTCCATTTATGATCCTTCCCCTCTCCTCTACCGGCTTTCCATTTATGATGAGCAGCATCTCATCTGTCCCCAGCTTATACTGCTCGCTCATCGGTCTCTGCGTAAAACTCGGCGCAAACTTTTTAAAGATCACCACCCCGACTCCCGCAAGTACCGCCAGTATCACAATGACAACGACTGCTACCGTTATTCTTTTCTTCATCCGCCTCATCCTTGTCCTTTCCGTGAAAATCCTCTATTTTTAGGTGCTTTTACCATAAATACTTTTTATCATTGTTGCTTTTAGATAATTTATTATACCATTTTTAGGTGCAAGGCTCAACTAAAATCTTTCTTTTGAGATGCTTTTTCGTCGCTTTTTTCGTCGCTAAAAAAGCGACGAATTATTTTACACGATACATTTTTCCTTTTGTCTTTCCATTATCTTCTAACTGTTCCAACATAACCAGTTCTTTTAGCAACTCCTTTGTTCTAGTCTCTTTAAGTCCCAATATTTCCGCTATTTCTGACGTCTTATGCCATTTTTCATCACCCATGTAACCCAATATTGTAATATATTGTTCTTTTGTTTTTTTAGACAGCCTTTTCGTCGCTTTCTCTTCTATTATTTCAATTATACCTCTGTCCTTTTTATTAAAAATATCTCCCCAATTATTTTCCTCATTGATATCCTCCAAAAATGCTGAATGAATCGGAATCCTAATTCTCATAGCTCGTCTATCCTCATCCGTAAAGAACTCAGCCCTTGGTGAACCATTACTTTTTAGTTCTTCTTGAATTGTTGGAATCCCTGATGAATGTCCTTCTGACAAATCCAGTTCTTTCAAAAACTCGCCTAATCTGCGATTGCGGTAATATCTTGAAACAAACCTCTTACCTTCCGTAATCGTTTTTTGGGAAATTGAACGATCTATTCCCGGAAAATTCATAATATTGATGCAATCCGGCTCAATCTCAATCGTTATCGGTTCACAAGACATATAATCTCTGTGATAAAATGCATTTACAACAGCTTCTTCGACTGCCTGATATGGATAATTCATGATTCTAAGCGCCTCCATCCGACCATGAACTTTAATAACCTTTTCCTGTATAACAAGTGTTTTAAAACGCTCCATAGTTGCCTGTATCATCTGCGGAACAGAACCCATTATATTGGGATAATCAACACTTAGACCCGGATTTTTGATGCTTCCCTCTGGAAAGGAAGTCATTTGAACAAAAGTATATTTAAAAAACCTTTCTGGATGCTCACAAAACATCATTAAGGCAACATTCTGAATATAACGAAGTTCTGGTGGTCCTTCTAATAACTGCATGTCCTCCAATATCGCCTCTGCTCCACGTTCTCTAACCTGTTTTGCCAGTCTGCTCCCTGTTTTTCGCAAATGATCCTCTAACAACACAGGTGAAATATCTTCAAATGTTGCTTTATGGTTTGCCCTGCAATCAAAAGGTGTCTGATCGGACATATTAATAAGCTCTCGCTCCTGCTCCAAATTTGCTTTTACAGAATTAGTTAGATAGCGAATATAATAATGATACTTCTTGTCCTTTTTATTTGTAACATATTCCGGCACTTTATACGGCCGCTGTTGACCGGTTCTTACAACAATCACCAATATCCATTGATCATCTACCTGCGTTAACACAACTTTAGGAAAATATGCAGGCGAAAGTAAATTATTGTATCCAATCATTTCTTGTTGTATCTTATCAAGCATGTTTTCTGGAATCCCCTTTACCGGTCTTATTGCCACTCCATCTTTCTCCTCTACTCCAACAAGGATGTAACCGCCACCCTCATTATTGTAGTCATTAGCAAATGCACAGACACTATGATAAATATCATCTGGATTCCATCCTGTCTTAAATTCAACACGATCAGATTCTATTTTTTCTTTTCGTAATAAATTTTCAATATTCACTTCAAGTTCCATAACAACACCTCTGTTCTAATTTATAAACATTCCTAAATCTCTTTTCAACAATATTAGTATACCATACCGTTCAATATCATTCTACCCCTCATAATTAAAAAGAAGAAACGACAAACCAACTGTTTTTTAAAGTCAGTTTGCCGTTTTCTTCTTAGGATAAAAATCCTATTTTACTTCCCAAAATTCAATGCGGCGTTGATCACTGCATCAAAGGATGGTTTCTTGTCTGCTACGCTCTCCCCAAACAAAAGCGGTGCCTTTTCTGCTCGCCAAGATGTAGCATCTGTAGTTCCCCATATTGTAAGTGAGGTGATATTAGCCCCTGCTGCCTTCTGGCGGAGTACTGCTTCCATAAGTTTACCATATGTCTCTGCATTTTTCTCCCAGACAGTCTGCTTTGTCTCGGCGGAGGTGGTACTGGTAACTGTTCCCGTATTGGTTACATCCAACTCTGTGATCTGAATTTCAAAACCTGCCTCTCTGAATGCGATCAGCGCATCCTCGAACTTGTCTTCATCTTTCTGACCATTGATGTGGGACTGCATCCCGATTCCGTTACAGACTTTTGTTCCGTCCGGATTCATTGCATCCTGCGCATTGATATTGTTGATCAGTTCAACCACCTTCTGCGGTCGGAGATATGTGTTATAGTCATTATAGATCAGCGCAATATCCGTCCGGTTGTTTTTCACCAGTTCGTCATGTGCTACAACAAATGCCTTTTTGACATATGGGGAGTTTGTATCTACCTCCGTGCCGAAGATATACTTCCAGTAATTCACATAAGTTTCCCCTTCATTTTTCATGTTCAGGTATTCATTTACCACATCATAAGCGGATACTACATCGCCATAGCCACTATTGAAGATATGCTCCAAAAGTGTACGCACATACATTTCTTCACGTGTGTACATCGTCTCTGCATCCGTGTATTCCTCCGAATTGTCTGCATACCCTTTGGTAAAGAAGAACTGTGGGTTCTGCTGATGCCAGAATGGGGAATGAACACGGACTTTCAAACCGTTTTCCTTTGCAATCTTGAGGATATTATCCATGTTGGAGAAATTGATTTCTGGAACAACGACATCTCCATCTGCGTCTTTATTATCTACACATGCCTTATATGCCTCATCCACCACATACCCGGCAGCGGCGGCATCGGTTAATTTCAGGGTCTTTTTTGTACTCATCATAGAATCCAGTTTCATCTCATTTCCCAGAGTAATACTGTTGAAATGATGTTTGATAAAACCGAGGGTGTTCTGGTTCATAAGTGACGAATAGGAGACCGCCACACCTACCGTCGGAATATAAGGAGCATACGCTTCCTTGATCGAAGTCAGGGAGGCATCATATTCTGCCGGAGCAGAGATACGCTGCATCGTAAAATCGTCAATCAGGAATCTCGCTTTTCCATATCCATTTGTCTCAATGTAAAAGACAAAGTTATAGAAATATTCCGGCACAGTAAACTCTACTTCAATCTGCGTCCACTCATCAAGAGAAATCGGATAGTTGGTATCCGCCGGATAGTTCTCACAACTTGGCTCTTCACCATTATCCATATCTTCTTTTGAATAATATTTGGCACTGGAAACCCTCAGATTGATACCGCGTTTGTATGCTGTATCTTCAGAAGGTATTTTTGCCCAGAAAGATACTTTATATTTACCGCCGGGTGTGATACAGTCTGTAAGATCCATTGCAGGCCCATTCCATGAATGACCAAGGTTATCATCACCTTGACGGTCATAGATCAAGGCTGCTCCATTTCCACTATGTGCCTCTTCGGATATCATCAGTTTACTCTGGTTTCCCCTTGCAAACCATTCACCTAATCCGTTTTCAAAATCCTCGGAATAGTTTGTGAGTGGTGTGACGGTTGGAACACTTGGAGATTCCGTAGCCGGTTCTTCGGTCGTATCCGTCCCCGGTGCAGGATTTTGCGGACTTGTAGTACCCGGAACAGCAGTTGGAGCCGATGTCACGGATGGAACGTCAGTTCTTTTGTCATCTCCTGTCACGGTTACTTTTAATTTCAAGGAAACTGCTTTTTTCTTTCCTTTCAAAGTGACTTTTGCTGTAACATTGGTGCTTCCCTTCTTTTTACCTGTAACTGTAAAAGCAGTCTTACCATTTTTCTTAACAGATGCGACTGATTTTTTCGCCGGCTTTACCGTAAGTTTTCTTACAGTACTCTTCTTTACATTTTTAATGTTTATCTTTTTACTTTTTTTGATGGCAACCTTGATCGAACTTTTACTGAGTTTTGGTTTTTTTGCCGCCTCTGAATCCGGAGTCCCCGTCCCGATCGTGGCGGCAGCCATCGCCAGTATAAGTATTCTGCTCATTACACATTTTACTTTTTTATGCATGCAGCATACCTCCTGTTCCTGTTTGTTTTATTGTTTTAAAAAAAGGTACATACGCACTCATATGTACCTTTTTTGAATTACCTGCTATTGGTAAAAGTTATTCCTGTAGTAATTATTATTCGTCTTTGTACACCGTAAGAGCAGCCGATTTAACTGTAACTGGATTAGTTTTATTGGCATTTATGATAACGGACGCTACATTTTCTACTTTTTCAGCAGATTTCAAAGCTATCCATACAGTTCTTTCACCTGAATGTGCAGTGGCCTCAAAATTTCCATTTCCACTAATGGTATTGAACAATGACGTTTCATCTGCCTTAAATAATTTGACCATCATCTGCCCGCTAACTGAAGAAGTATCTACAACAAGTTTAATATAATTATACTTGGAAAGATCCACTCCGCTTTTATCGGTCTTGAAATAAAACTGCATTCCTGCATTACCGTAATCATTTGCCGGGGTAAATGTCACACTGCCATCATCTGAAAATGTAACATCCTTACGTCGATTATCCTGACCTTTTGTTATGTCACCTTCATTAGCTGCTGTAAGGGAGATATCAATCGTCTCCACAGTTGCCTCTGCCGGGTCATCTCCTCCCTGAGATGGATTATCTGGAGTGTCTGGATCATCTCCACCTTCAACTGCGCCGCCTGTGATCGCACCTCCGGTTACTGTTCCCGGATCGCTCGGTGTATTAGCTGCTGCTGTAAGGAATTTAACCTCTGTCAGTTTGAACTTTGGATAATTAGAACTGTTTTCTCCAGCGATTCCAAGCTGCATGCTGATACAGTCAATCAGTGGAATATCACTTTCTGTAAATGAATCCTGTAAATTAGCAGGATTGATATCAAACACTGCCACATATTTTCCATCTACATATTTTACATCTGTATCAGCATCTCCCATATATCTTCGGAACAGTCCTTCTCCATACGCATCCTGACCTGCTCCTTCATCCGTTGTACTCAGTGTAATTTTTCCAGTGAAATTATACTGATCATCTGGAAGAGCTTTCTCTGTTGCCTCAATTGTTACTATTACCTGTTTAAAGTTTGCTACATTGATTTTGTATTCCGGACATCCGCTAGCTGCATCTGTAAATTTTACCTGTCTTGCTCCCGGGAATTGATATTCATAGGTCAATGTGATGTCTACTGGCTCTGCCGGAGGTGTAACTACTGATGGTGCTGTTGGCTGTGCAGGTGTCGTTGGCTGTGCAGGTGTCGTTGGACCAACCGGCGGTGTAGTCGTCTGGCTTCCGTCCTGATTGTCACTTCCACCCAGAGTCGGATTGCTTGTGCCTCCCGGAACAGCACTAGCCGGTGCGTTCGTTACCGGAGCTGCTGTCGGCACATCAACAGATGGTGTCGGTGTAGACGGATTGGTTACTTTAACTTTCAAGGTAAGTTTTGTCGCTTTTTTCTGTCCTTTTACCTTAAGCGTAACTGTAACCTTTGCGCTTCCTTTTTTCTTACCGGTTACTTTTACTGCTGTCTTACCGGATTTTTTAACTGTAGCAATCTTGGTCTTATTGCTCTTTACAGCAAGACTTTTTACCTTATTTTTCTTTACGTTTTTAATAGTTACTTTTTTGCTTTTTCCTTTAGTTACAGTTATGGATGATTTAGAAAGCTTAATCTTTTTTGCCGCATCCGCATCTGGAGCTACCGTCCCAGCCATAGCGACTGTCAGGGCAACTGCCATAACTTTTGCTAAAGTTCTTTTGAGATTCTTTTTCAAAACTCTTACCTCCATTTTAGTTTTTTGTTTTTTATTTAATAAACACTTCACTCTGTACAGAGCGGGGCTTTTGCCCCTGCCCCTGTACTTGAAATGAATATTACTGCTTTTATTGATAGACAGATTTACATTTTGCAGCTTAATCTTTATCCTCAGCCTCTGTCAAAGCCCTTGTTGTGCCATCTTTATTCACGATATACTGGTTTGGATAGGAAGTATCATACCTTGGGTATCCGGTAACGACCGTAGCCCACTTCACCGTACCTCCGTGAGTGCATATCCGGAGCGTATCCAAAGCAGTAATGTCCGCATCCACCAGATCGCTTAATGGAAAATAAACTGTTCTCTCACCGCTTCCTGTATCACTTCCCACAAGGATAGCGTCATCATAACCTACCGCTTTACCCGCAAGTTTCACATCAAGCTGTGTCACATCGGATGCCACCTGTACTTTCACATAGGTATAATCTGTCAGATCAAACGCATCATTATGTGATTCCTTCGTCCGGGTCACACCATCCAGAATATCCAGATAATAGCCAAATGTAGTCTCTCCGGCGCTTCCTTTCATGCCGCTGAGAGTTCCGTCATCGGCTTTCAGATATTCAGCTGTGCCACTTTCCACAACTGCCACATTCCTCTCTGAAATGACATTAGTTGTAGAATCCAAAATACCTGTGTTGATCTGGCGGATCGTAAACTTCAGCGAAGTGATCAGATATTTATCCGGATTTGTCCATAGCTTTCCTTCCTGATAAGAAGGCACCTTATTTGACTTTAGTACAATATAACGAATCTTGGAATAGTCGCCCGTTCCCTTAGTTCCAGTAAGGGTATTGAAGGAATACCGCAGCGTCTCTGGTGACGCAAGCAGGTTTCCATTGCTGGCAGCCACATAACCATTTGCCCGGGTTGCTGTTTTATTAAATGCGCCTTCCTCATATCGGTAAGAACAGCTTGCTCCAAAGAATGGATACGTGAAACCGGCATACTTTTCATACCAGTCACTTTTCGTCATATCCAGAGTACTGTCATACAATTCCAGAGCCATCTGCCCGGGTACTTTTCCTGTAAGTTCTACACCCTGATAGCCTCTCAGGTCGTACTCCTGCCCAAGATCCAAAACAATGGACTGATTTATTTTTGTATAACTGATTTCAAGGTTTCCATCTTCCAAAAATTTTGCATCGGTTTCAGATTTCTGTGCCTTTGCTTCGTCTGACTTAGCCACAATGGTCGCCGTCTTGAGTACATCCATATCCTCCGTTTTGGCACTCACTGTAATGACTGAGAACGTCACAGATTTTGCCAGTGCAGGATTATCTTTTGGAGTCGCTGTGATCACAGCAGTTCCCAATGCCTTAGCTGTTACATTACCCTCCGAATCTACAACCAATACATTTTCATCACTGGACGTATATACCATGCTCTTGTGAGTTGTATTTTCCGGTGTATATTTCACAGAAACTTTTGTTGTCTGTCCCGGAGTGAGTTCTGTCGTCTCCGCAGATACTTCAATCCCCTCAAGCGGTATATCTTCCTCTACGAAAGCAATGTTATCGAGATAAAGAGTTACCGTGATTCCATTTGTCCGATAGGTAGCTCCCCCCTCATAGGTAGAACCCAATACCATATCAAATTTTGTCTGGTCTAACAGCGTCTTGTCTGCCTCGTTGATACGGTCTGTGTTAAATGTCACTATTCGGGAAGCAAATCCCACATTGGGTTCGCCCTCTGTCATCTTATATCCGGTAGTACAGGAGTCCTGTGCAAAATGGGTCGCCGGATTTCCTACCTGCCATGTTGAATATGCAAATGGGAAATACTGGTTGCTCTCCTTACTGGAAACATTATTGTGCAAAATGACACCGTTTTCTTTGTCATCTCCCTCTGCCATTGATATATTCACTCCAAAACGATTCCTTTTGTCTGCCACATGAGCTGTAGGCCCTTCGTTATTGGAGGTTGCAAAGTAATCTTCGCTCTTCATGTTTCCTGCCTGATCAAAATAACAGTAGATTTTCTTATACTGTACAGCCGACGGATCATTTCCCACCACGCGGGCATCCAGTTTGATACCGCTATAACTTCCTAGTTTCTTCCCGCTTTCTGCTGTAGAAACCCCATTGGAGTCTTTCAGCTCCGGTTTTGTGAGATCCACATCAAATATTGGTGCAAGATCATAGGAATTGTCATTTCCGTTAAACTGAATCTGGAGACATTTGTTCTCTGCATTCTCCGGATCCTGTACGACTGTCATCGTTCCGGGACTTGCAAATCCACCTGCGGTAAATCGAGTCCACGGAGTACCCGGCGCATAGCTTTCAAAGTCCTCGATGACTGTTGTTACCCTCGGGTCAGGCGTCGCAGTCGGAGCCGGCGTCTTGTCACTGACAAACGGAGTGACTTTCAGTTTTATCTTTGCGGACTTGCCGCTTCCGTCCATCGCAGTTGCCTTGATGGTAGCAGTTCCTTTTTTCTTTGCTGATACCTTACAGCTTGTACCAACTTTGCTCGATTCTGGGATCGTCGCAACCGAATTTTTGCTCGATGTCCAGCGGAGCTTCTTGGAAGCCG
>JAMPFC010000069.1 GCA_023664685.1 Roseburia sp.
ATAATCATGGACATCCATACGAGCCGGATTTTGTTGTAGAAACTGATGGAAAAATCTATCTTGTTGAGGTGAAGGGAGAAGACAGAATGAATATGTCAGATGTTATTGCAAAGAAAAAACGGGCAATAAAGTATTGTGAAGTGGTAAGTTTATGGGGAAAGTAAACGGTTATAAGGAATGGCAGTATTTGTTTATTCCGTCAAAACAGGTACAGGAAAATTCCTCTTTTGAACAGTTGGTAAAGAGGTTTGGGGAAGGATGAGGTTGTATCTTGAAAAGTGGAAAGTAACAAACAAAAAGAAAGTGGGATATAAAATTTGAAAAAAGAAAATGTATACATAACTGGAGATTTGGTTGTTATAAAATCTGTGACAGAAAATGATATAGATGATTATCTGCATGTTAGAAGATATGCAACTGTTTTCAAATTGGCTTATGATGCGGAGAACGCACTTTGGGGAAGTATAAAGCAGAAGCTGATAGATGATGTAAAGGGAGATGACATTATTTGTCTTATTTATCAAAGGAAGTCAAAAAGTGTAGTTGGGTATATAGAAATAGAAATGGATGATGTGCATCATCCAGATATAGGCATTGGGATTTTGGAAGAAGAACGAGAAAAGGGATATGCATTTGAGGCTGCCAATCTTTTGATAAGTAAAGTATTAGAGAATGGAGAAATAGAATACATAGAATGGATGACAACACGTGGTAATGAGGCAAGTAACAGAATTGCTCGAAAACTTGGTGGAAGAATTATTAGGGAAGAACCGATTATTCCTAAAGAAGCTCTAGAACATTGGGATGATGAAAATTCTGAGGAGACAGAAATTCCTTGTTATGTTGTATATGGGATATATCGAAAATAGGGAATAATTATATTGTGGCAGGAGGTAATAAACGTGAAAAGCAGTCAGGAAAATGAAATGTTAGTAAAGGAAGATGCTGCAATTGAAAATTTGTGTGCGGAGACTGTGGCATTAGTGAAACATGCAAGGAGCATTGCTGTCCAACAGGTAAATATGATACAATTGTTGACTTATTATGCTATTGGAAAGTGGATTGTTGATGTTCAGCAAAATGGTGAATCAAGAGCGAAATATGGCTCTCAGATTATTAGAAGATTATCAGAGGCAATGCAAAAAAATTTTGAAAGGGGTTTTTCGGAGGACACTTTAAAAAATGCTCGAAAATTCTTTTTGCTGTATAAGGATAGAATCAGCGAAAAAGTTTTTAATCTTTTTGCTGTTGAAAAAAGCGAAACAGTGTTTAGCTTTTTTGAGGATAATCCGCCTTTTATAGTGTCATGGTCACATTATTTGCAACTGATGCGGATAGAGAACGAAGATGAAAGAAGCTTTTATGAGATAGAATCTGCAAAATCTGGCTGGAGTGTTCGTACTTTGCAGAGACAGTATAATTCCAGTTTATATGAAAGGTTAGCTCTTAGTAGAGATAAAGAAGCTGTTTTACAGTTAGCAAAAAAGGGGAATGTTATTACAAAACCAGAAGATATTGTAAAACAGCCAACCGTTTTAGAATTTTTAGGTATGGAAGAAAAGGAAAAATATTCGGAGACAGAATTAGAGTCAGCGATTATTGATAAATTGCAAAAGTTCCTACTGGAAATGGGAAAAGGCTATTTGTTTGAGGCACGTCAAAAACGTTTTACCTTAAACGAAGATAGTTATTATGTTGATCTTGTATTTTTTAATCGGTTGCTACGTTGCTATGTATTAATTGATTTAAAAGTGGATAAGTTGACACACCAAGATATTGGACAAATGCAGATGTATGTAAATTATTATGACCGCTATGAGAAGTTGGAAGATGAAAATCCGACAATTGGCATATTACTTTGTAAAGAAAATAATGATGCGTTGGTAGAGATTACATTGCCACAGGATGCAAATATTTATGCTTCAGAGTATAAACTTTATTTGCCAGATAAAAAATTGTTGCAGGAGAAACTGCGAGAATGGATTGCGGAAGAGGAGAAATAAATAAAAAATTGACGAATGGAGTGAAAATAAATGCTTTTTAATAATATACTTAATGCAATTTTTAAGGATTATGCATATAAATTAAGGGCTAACTATCGAAGAAGATGATGAGGATAATGAATTCAATAATATAAATGCAACTGAAAAAAGAGATTTATAAAGAAGAGAATGTCAGTTTAATTAGATAGTAAGTTAAAGGAGTATTTAAAACAACTTGATACATTAGAAATTTCAGATGGGTATGAAAGATTTGTTAAATGGATAGAGAAACAGAAAAACAAATTAATTTATTAAGTAAAAATACTATAGAAGGAGATTGTTTTGAAAATGAGTGATGAATTATGTGTAGGAATAATGACGTTAGTAGGTACGCTTATAACTTTTGTTGTCAGTGCAATTATTCAGGCGTTTAGAGACAGAAGATCATACAAACAAGAACGTGTTATGAAAATAATTGAATATAAAATATTAACATATCAAGAACTCTATAGTGCATTAGTGAGATATAAAGATTATTTCCTGTTATTTGTAGATACTGCTAATGAATTTAAAATGAGTAGGGATGTGGAAAAATTTGCACCGTTGGAAGAAAATATGAGGTTGCGAGATGTTTACAATAAAAATATGTTATATTTTAATAATAAATTGCAACAAAAAATAGAAATAGCATTACAGAGTGGCGAAACATTGAATAATCTAGGTGTTGCTTTATGCACAGATAAGCACGAAGATGTATTTTTAGATAGTGTTCAACCTAGTTGTGAGAATGTAATAAAGCAAGTGGATGAATGCATTAAGCGGATAAAGAAAGAATTAATTATTACTTAGGATAAAACTTATATACCAAGTAGAAATAAAACAATGAAATAAATAATAACTTAGTTGACGACTGGACTCCTTTGGAGTAGGTGCTTGAATTAGGAAAGGAATTGCAGCCAGTATAAGGTTCGTTGCCTAAACTCCATCGGATTTCCAATTTTCAACACATTTAAACACTGAACATATAACATATAACGAAAAACGATTTAAGTTGTAGCAAACCCAGAAAGAAGGATACAATGAATATTAGGGCGGATATTGAAGCAGAAGTGAAAGAATTGAAGCGGTTGGTGGTGAATCTTCAAAAGGAGAACGAACAATTAAGAGGATTACTCGCACAGGCCGGCATTGATTACTCTGCTTGCACAGGGGAGAATGTGAGTGCATTGCCTGTCCCGGATCAGGGAGAAAGAATCCTGCCCTTTGTCATTACAGAAGATGCGGCTAGACACTTTTTCGCAAGATTTTGGGGAAGAGAGGATGTTTATGCCAAACGGAGCGTAAATAAAAAGACCGGGAAGGCGGGCTATTTTCCACAGTGTGATAATTTTTGGCGTTATGGTGTCTGTCCCAAAGCGGATGGAATAAAAGTTCAGTGCAGCAAGTGCAAAAATCAGAGTTATAGGAAATTAGGAACTGCGCAGATCATTAAGCATCTGCGGGGAGAAAAAGAAGATGGTTCGGATGTGATCGGTGTGTATCCATTGTTGGCAGATGATACATGCCGATTTATTGTATTTGATTTTGATAACCACGAAAAGGGAGCAGAGGGAAACGATTTTGCCAATATCGATAATACATGGCAAGAGGAAGTGGATGCGGTACGGATGATCTGCAAAGAACAGGGGATTGATGCTCTGGTAGAGCGTTCCCGCTCTGGAAGGGGCGCGCATTTGTGGATTTTTTTCGCTCAGAGAGTTCCGGCAAGTCTGGCAAGAAAATTTGGGTTTGCTTTGCTGGATAAAGGGGCGGAAACGGTAAATATGAAATCGTTTCAATATTATGACCGGATGCTGCCGACACAAAATCATATGCCAGATGGCGGAATTGGAAATCTGATTGCTTTGCCATTGCAGGGAAAGGCATTAAAAGAAGGAAATAGCGCATTTGTTGATGAAGACTGGAATGCTTATCCGGAACAGTGGAAAGCTTTGATGCAGACGAAGCGCTTGTCGAAAGAAAAAATAGAAGGATATATCAAAAGTTGGCTACCAGATCATCTTTTTGAATCTGATGGAGAAGATGGGGAGACAAGAGTCAAACCGTGGGAGTATCAGAAGAAATTTTGCCGGGAAGATGTTAAGGGTTGTATGGAGATTGTTTTGTCTAATTTGGTCTATGTGGATACGAAAAATATAAAGAACCGATTACAGAATCAGATCAGGCGTTTGGCGGCATTTTTAAATCCGGTTTATTTTAAGAACCAAAGGATTGGCTATTCCAATTATCAGGAAACCAGATATATTTATATGGGACAGGATGAGAATGGTTATATTGGTATACCACGAGGCCTGTATGATGAATTAGTAAAGAAATGTGATGAGGCAGGAATCAAATATCATGTGGAAGATCAGAGGACAGCCGGACGAACAATAAATGTTACTTTTCAGGGTGAGCTGCGGGAGTCGCAGGTGCCGGCGATAGAAAAAATGTTGGAACATGATACAGGTATTCTGAGCGCTGCGACAGCATTTGGAAAGACGGTGGTATGCAGTAAATTGATTGCTGAACGGAAAGTAAGTACCCTTATTTTACTGGAATCGTCGGCGCTGATCGGGCAGTGGATGGAGGCATTGCATGGCTTTTTAGATATACAGGAAGACTTGCCAGAATATCGGACTCCTTCCGGTAGGATTAGGAAGCGGAAAAGTGTGATCGGCAAGATTCAGGGGGTACACGATTCTTCTACGGGAATCATTGATATTGCTATGGTTGGCTCACTGTGTAAAAAAGGTGAATTTCATGCGAAATTACAGGAATATGGTATGGTAGTTATGGATGAATGTCACCATGCGGCATCAGCTACAGCAGAGAAGATCCTGCGGGAAGTAAAAGCGAAATATGTTTATGGAGTGACCGCAACGCCGATGCGTAGTGACGGATTGGAAAAGATCAATTATATGCTGTTGGGGGACATTCGATATCGGTATACGGCGAAGGACAGGGCAAAGGAATTAGGGCTTTCTTATCTGGTTTATCCTCGCTTTACGAGGGTGGCGTATCCACGCAGTCAGGACATGCACATCAATGATGTGTATAAGTTGATCAAAGATCATGATGTCCGCAACGAGCAGATTGTGGCGGATGTGAAAAAATGTATTGATAATGGCAGGACTCCTGTGGTTTTAACACGTTATAAGGAACATGCAAGCTTGTTAACTGAAAGACTGCAGACATATGCGGATAAACTTTTCCTTCTGTCCGGTGATAAATCAAAGAAGGAATTACAGGAAATTCGTGAGCAGATGGAAGCTGTATCTCCGAACGAAACTATGATATTAGTTGCCACCGGACAGATGATCGGGGAGGGATTTGACTATCCGAGACTGGATACTTTGATCATGGCAACACCGGTTTCGTGGAAGGGGATCGTGGAGCAATATGCCGGGCGTTTGAACAGGGATCATGCTGGGAAGAAAGACGTGATAATATACGATTATGTGGATAGTCATATTGATAAATTTGACAAAATGTATGGAAAGCGGTTAAAAGCCTACAAACAGATTGGATATCAAATATGTACGGATATTTCTGCCGAGAAGCAGGAAGTGGGTGCAATCTACGATTTTGAAAATTATCAGAAGGTATTCGAGAGGGATTTGCGGGAGGCGGAAAAAGATATTATAATATCAAGTCCGCAGATAAATCGGAAAAAAGTGCATCGGATGATATCATTGCTTCAGGAGAGGCAGGAGGCAGGGGTGGAAGTAACCGTTGTCACATGGCATCCGGACTGTTACAAATATGGTAAGAGTGAAGTGCGTATGGAATTGTTGGAACAGCTTAGAAATGTTGGATTTGAAATACAGTTGATGGAAGAGGTTTGCGAGCATTTTGCGGTGGTGGATCAGAAAATTGTCTGGTATGGTAATATGAATTTTCTGTCAAAAGAGGATATGGAGGATAATCTCATGCGGGTGGTGAGCAGGGATATTGCGGCTGAGATCATGGAAATGACATTTGGCGGAGAGAAGAATGAAAGATTAAATAGGGAAAGAAAAAATGGATTGCTAACATAGTCGTATTATAATATAATAGGATTGTATTGCAACAGTAAGGCGAATGATGACAATACGGAGGTTTAAAGGTATATGGAACAGTACAAACAGGAATTTATTGAATTTATGGTAGAATCGGATGTGTTGAAGTTTGGAGATTTTACATTGAAAAGCGGGCGGAAATCACCATTCTTCATGAATGCAGGCGCGTATGTGACGGGCGCCCAGCTTTCCCGGCTCGGGGAGTATTATGCAAAGGCGATCTACGATAATTATGGAGCGGATTTTGATGTCCTTTTTGGCCCGGCTTATAAGGGGATTCCGTTGAGTGTGGCGACGACGATCGCATTTCACAGATTATATGGAAAGGAAATCCGGTATTGCTCAAACCGGAAAGAGGTGAAAGACCACGGAGATACTGGGATTTTGCTCGGAAGTAAGATCAAAGACGGAGACCGTGTTGTGATCATTGAGGATGTGACCACTTCCGGGAAGTCGATCGAGGAGACATTTCCGATCTTGAAAGCACAAGGGGAGGTGAAAATCGTCGGGCTTATGGTTTCTTTAAACCGTATGGAACGTGGAAAAGGTGAGCAGTGTGCGCTTGATGAGATCAGGGAGACCTATGGGATGGAGACAAATGCCATCGTCAGTATGGCGGAGGTTATTGAACACCTTTATAACAAACCGTGTCAGGGAAAGGTCGTTATTGATGATGCGATGAAAGCAAAGATTGATGCTTATTATGAGGAGTATGGGGCGAAGAAGTGATGGCAGTTGTCACGAACTGAAATATTCTGCCCTGTTGTTTGCAGCCAGATAGTGCCAAGTCGAAATGGGCTCGACTTGGCACTATCTGACTATGACAGCAGGGCTTTCATATTAGTACTCATGGTGGCAATGATATTTTCTACCATGAGTGCTTTTGCGTCATCCTCCCCCACAGCCTGTATCTGAGCAGCGGCGAGAGAGTAGATGAGGAAGTCAATGGAACTGACCAGTGTGCGGTTGTCTTTATTTTCGACCACAAAACGGTTATAGAAGGGGTGATCGACATTCCATTTTATAACGATGGTTTTTCCTTCCAGATCTGCTTCAAAGATTGCTCCGTTGTGTCCATAATGATACAATTCAAAGCGGACATTGGCATTAGTGGACTGAGAATCGGAGGAGGTATGCGTATTTTTGGCAGTTTCATCTCTGGCGGTGGAGGTGTTTGTGCGTGCTGTTTTGGTATCTTTCTTTTCAGGGGAAGCTTGTTTTGGCTTTTGTGCCGGCGGAGTAATCAAAAGATGGCTCTTTTTGTTGATCTGATCTTCTGCTTCGCTGTGCCCGGTGAGTTCTTCTTCATCAGAAATTTTGGTTGATGTAGTGGCGCGCTGGGTCATAGCCTGAATCTGGGGTTTGAGGGCGGCGCGCAGGGCATGGTCGACGGAATCAAGCATATCAATGCCATTTTTCTTGAAATCAACACCCATTGCTTCGTCCAATGCGGAATCAAAAGAAATTTCCCCGCGGATTCGGTTCCTACTGTTGTGCTTGGTATACCAAGGCATAAAGCCATAGGCGATCTCACGGTTATTGCGTAAGATGGAAAAGCCCTGATTTGGGATATTGATCCCGAGGTCTCTGGCGACATTTTGAGAGAAATTTGGCAGCAGTACAAGCTTGGCATGAACGGTGCCGGTCATTTCCTCGCCGGTCTGGCTGTTGATCCATTTGACATCATAATCATCATTTGAGTATATTTCTGATGTGTTTTCCGGGCTGTCGGTGGCAAGCATCAGTGGATCGAAGGGCTGTATTGCCTTATCATTTACTTCAAACGTGATTTTTCCCATAAAACGCCGGAAAACCCGGGCGATTTCTTTTTTTAACCGGTTGGCGAACTGAGTTACATTTTTGTTTTTGATGCCATTGCAGTTTTCAAGTATGATAACGGTGCCGGTTTCTGCGTTTCCGAGATTTGAGTGAAAGAAAAAGGTCTCGCGCACATCTGCTGCTCCCAGATATTTGACAAAAGCATTTTCCTTTTTTATGACATCGACATTCGTGACACTTTTGTGTACGATATCGGAGTCAGCGGTTTTTGTAAGTACTGTTGTGACGTCTGCCAGAGACAAGCCTGCTGTGCTTAATCCCATTCCAAATTTTCCGAGATCACTCAAGTCATCGTGTTCTGTATCAGAACCTAATTTCAACGCTTCGTCCAGTTCCGCTTCTGTCATTCCGCAGCCATTATCTGCGATGATGATCTGAAATTGTTTGTTGGAAGAGGAGATGTAAATTTTCACTGAAGTTGCGCCGGCATCAATGCTGTTGTCGATGATATCGCAGAGCGCAACATAGTTATCATATCCCAAATGCTGCATTGCATAGATGAGGATACCGGCGTTGGGATTGTTTGGAGCCTCATAGCTCAAAGTTTCAAAGTTACTTGTGTTAGTTGTCTCATTCATTTCTGTGTCCTCCTTTTGATAAAAAATAGTAAATTAAAAGGCCTATCGTTTGATAGACCTGTCCCAAGTCATACAGAAATAAACCTACACAAATAACTGTATTTGCCCAGAATTTGATAACTGCGAATACTAAGTACTGTACTTAATATTTTGTTGTATCTGACTTGTAAGACAAGGTGCTATACCGAATCTTTGTTCTATTTATAACATGGATCTTAGGGATTGTCAAGAGAAAATTTTCGATTTTTTATAACCAGTGGTCTGGATGCAAGGCTTGAATCATTCCATGCTATATGGTACACTATAAACATATTTAATGAGTGCCACCTAGCTAAATCAAATGGTGCGTAGCCGACAAGGAGGCCCCGATGTACGAACTAATACAAATCAGCAACCACTGCTATTACATAAACTGCCCGGCGAAAATCGGTGTCTACACCGCAGATGGGGAAAATGTCTATCTGATTGACAGTGGAAGCGACAAGGATGCCGGGAGAAAGGTAAGGCAGATCCTCGAAAAGAACGACTGGCATTTGGCAGGGATTTTGAATACGCATTCCAATGCCGACCATATCGGCGGGAACCGATATCTTCAGGGACAGACAGGATGCAAAGTATATGCCGGCGGGATCGAGGCGGCATTTACCAAATATCCGGTGCTTGAACCTTCATTTCTTTATGGAGGTTATCCCTGCAAGGAATTGCGGCACAAGTTTCTGATGGCGCAGGCAAGTGAGGTTACGGATTTTTCAGATGGCAGTTTTCCGAAAGAAATTGAGATCATCCCTCTTCCGGGGCATTTTTTTGATATGGTGGGATTTCGCACGCCGGATGATACGGTATTTCTGGCAGACTGTATCAGCAGCAGGGCGACGTTGGAAAAATACGCGATTTCTTTTCTTTATGACGTGGAGGCATATTTGAATACGCTTGATCTGGTAGAAAAAATGGAGGCGGCGATGTTTGTTCCGGCTCATGCGGAGGCGACTGAGGACGTCAAAGAACTTGTCCGGTATAACCGCAATAAAGTGTATGAGGCAGCGGACAGCATTCAGGCAATCTGTGTGGAACCCTTGAATTTTGAAGAGGTTTTGCGTCGGTTATTTGATAAATATGGGCTTGTCATGAATTTTGAGCAGTATGCGCTGGTTGGCAGTACGGTGAAATCTTATCTGTCATGGCTCAAGGAAAATGGACGGTTAGAAATTTTATTTCGGGATAACTTACTGTTGTGGAAAAGCCTGTAAAATACTAGGGGATGGTGGAACAAAAAGCCAAGTCTGTCGATATAATAAACAAGCAGTTTGCGATAGATCGAGTCCGGGGAGAGGAAAACCGGGTATGAAATGGAGGAAGACCAATGAATGTTTCAGGCGTAAGCAGTACTTTGTCTAGTATGTATTATGATTCGGGAAAAATACAGAAGATGTTAAAACAGAAGAATTGTTTTACAGGAAATCTACAGAGGTCAGAGGAAACGAAAACGAAAGAAGACAGAGAAACAAGAGAAATGAAAAAAACGGAGCGAGAGGAAACAGATAGCGATATCATCGTGATGCCGGATGGCTCCCGGGTGCTTGTGATAACGATGAATATGGGCGGAATGCAGACATCAATGAGTCTTGAAATCTCAAAACCAACTGAATTAGTTAATGATGTTTCCCGGACAGAGGATTACATAGATACGATAGGAGGGTTTACAAAATGACAAAGATACGATTTTATGACAAGGTAGACGATGATTTATTAAGATTTGCTGTGATCATTGCAAAAGCGGAGGGAAAGCTTGTTTTTTGCAAGCACAGAAAACGGGATACGTATGAAATCCCGGGCGGACACAGGGAAGAGGGCGAGAACATTTTAGATACAGCAAAAAGAGAATTGAAAGAGGAAACGGGTGCATTGGATTTTCATATCGAACCCATTTGCGTATATTCGGTAACAGCTCCGGACAATTTTAATGGTCAGGAGAGTTTTGGCATGCTGTATCTGGCGGATATCTATGAGTTTGAGAAGGAATTGCACCACGAGATCGGGAAAATTATTTTTGTCGATGAACTGGAAGAGGAATGGACGTATCCGAAAATCCAACCGAAACTCATCGAGGAGGCAAGACGGAGAGGTGTTTTATAAGGCTTTTGGTACTTATTTGGCAGAGTTCTCCCGGTAGAGAGAAGGGGGCATGCCGGTTTCACGTTTGAAAATTTTTGAAAAAGCAAAGGGGTCGCTGTAGCCGACGGAGTACGCGATATGTTGGATGGGGAGATCGGTTTGTTTCAAAAGCTGTTTGGCTTTGCGGATGCGGAATGTGATAAGGTATTCCATCGGGGTATAGTTTGTCGCTTTCTTAAAGAGTTTACACAGGTATGAGCGGTCGAGTCCGAGATAATCAGCGATTTCTTTGATCCGGATGGGTTCTGAATATTTTTTTGTAATGTAATCGGTGACGGCCTTTATATACAAAAGGGAAGAATCGGTATTCGGGGGCGTTACTGGTTTATTTGTTGTGGTTTCGCTCATCAGTTGGAACATCTGGTAAACATTTCCAATACATGCATATTCTTTATCATGGTGATGAAGAATGTCTAAAAGACATTGGTCTAACTGCGGACAGGCGCGGTCAGGGACGAAGACAGGAGTATCTTTGGAAAAACCGGCGTCATGGGTGAGATCCGCAACTTTTATCCCATGAAACCGTATCCATATGTAATTCCACGGATCTTCTGCGTCTGCCTCATAATAAGTGAGTTCGCCGGGGTAGGCGATAAAAGCCTGCTTGTCTGAGACCGGATATTCTTTGTCGTTCGCATATAGTGTTCCTTTTCCGTTCAAAATGTAGTGAAGGATATATGTGTCGCGAATGATCGGCCCATATCCATAAGAAGGCGGGCATTTCTGGCAGCCAATTTCATAAAGTCCCAGATCATTATAAGAATCGTAATTTGGCAAATAACACTCATCAAATGTTTTCATGGCAGAGTCTCCTTTTCTTTTCTTGATATCGACAGGATACTAACAGGATACACCAAAAGTCACTTTTTTTCCAGTCTGATTTACGGAAATAAAAGAAAAGAACATGAAAGAAGGACACATTTTTACATGTGATTTCCGCAAGAACCTATGGAATATCTCACAGATATCCTGTAATCTGAAACCAGTTCAACAATGTATGTAAAGTCGGACCGTTTTGCGATGAAGTGTATCGGCTAGAAACCGGTCGGGAGGGGGATTCAAATGGACGAGTCAGTAAAAAGAGAATTTCTAAGTAAGTTTGATCTTGGGGATATGCAGATCCGGTATTATCTGGAGACAGAGAAGCGGCATGTAGTATTTACCATGATCCCGGGGCATATGGAAAAAGAAATTAAAGAATACAAGTTTTCCCGGGGTGACAGTATGATCCAGTGCAAGATTGCGGGGGATGTTTACCCGGGCAGTTATGCCGGCGGAATCACGATGCACAACAGCGGGACGACGGAGGAACATTTTGTCTATGAAAGTCAGGAATGTGTGGAGGATGCGGAGGAAATCCGGGTGATCACACATTTTTGTGACGAGAGGGGATATAAGATCGATCATCAGATGAGCTGGCACAGAGGGGATGAATATATAGAGACATCGGTCGTATTTGAGAATGAGTCGAAGCAGGAGGTCACGCTTGAGAACCTTGCCAGTTTTTGCATCAATGAAATTACGCCATTACAGGAGGGGGACGCGGCAAATACGATGCTTTTTCACCGGATACGGGCGAAATGGAGTGAGGAGGGGAGACTGGTAAGCGAGCGGATCGAGGATCTGCAGTTAGAACCGTCGTGGTGCCACTGGCCGCCCCATGCGGAGAGGTTTGGGCAGCTGGGGTCGCAACCGGTGAGGAAGTATTTTCCTTTTATGGCAGTCGAGGACACAAAGTCACAGGTTGTATGGGGCGTGCAGCTTGCCTGCGAGTCGTCTTGGCAGTTGGAGTTATACCGGCGGGACGATGCCCTTGTTATGGATGGGGGACTGGCAGACCGTGAATTTGGGCATTGGATGAAACGGGTCGCACCCGGGGAAAAATTTGAGACGCCGACTGCGATCCTGTCCGTCTATCATGGCAGTCTTGATTTTTTGTGCCAGAGACTTTCTCAGGCAGCAGCACGGTATGTAGAGGCAGGGCCGGAGTGTGAAAAAGAGCTTCCGATCCTATTTAATGAATACTGCACGACGTGGGGGCTTCCTTCCCATGAAAATATTGAAAATATATTAGAGGCGATCAAAGGGAAACCAATCCGTTATTTTGTGATCGATTGCGGCTGGTTTGTGGAGGAAGGTGTGGACTGGTCGGTCAGCATGGGGGACTATGTGCCATCCGACCGATTGTTTCCCAAAGGAATGCGCTATACGGCGGATAAGATCCGTGAGTATGGGATGAAACCGGGGATCTGGTTTGAGATTGACAATGTCGGGCATCGTTCCCATGCGTTTACCGACCACGAGGAGCATCTTTTAAAGCGGGACGGTTACACGCTGACGACAGGAACGAGACGCTTTTGGGATATGCGTCAGGAATGGGTACAGGAGCATCTGTCCCATCTTGTCATTGACCGTCTCAAAGAGTGCGGATTTGAGTATATGAAAATGGATTATAACGATACGATCGGGATCGGATGCGATGGGGCGGAATCTTTGGGAGAGGGACTCCGGCAGAATATGCAGGCTTCGGTAGAATTTGTGGAACGGATCAAAAAAGAAATTTCGGGGATCATTTTGGAGAACTGTGCATCGGGCGGGCATAAACTGGAGCCGCTCATGATGCGTCTGTGCAGCATGGCTTCGTTCTCTGATGCCCATGAGTGTGAGGAGATTCCAGTCATTGCGGCGAATCTCCACCGGTGCATCCTTCCGTCGCAGAGCCAGATCTGGGCGGTCATCCGCAAAGAATATGATACAAAACGGATCGCTTATATTATGGCGAGTACGTTTCTTGGCCGGATGTGTCTGTCTGGCGACGTGACGCATCTGGATGAGGAACAGTGGAAGGTGATCGATGATGCGATGGAATTTTACCGGAATGTATCACCGGTCATAAAAGAGGGGACAACGTATTTTTATGGTGAAAAATTTCCGAGTGACCGGCATCTTCAGGGGTGGCAGGCGGTCGTACGGAAAGCGAAAAAAGATGGTTCTACACTTGTAGTCATCCATTCTTTTCAGAATCCGTTTCCATCCCAGATACAGCTCTGTCTGCCCGATGGATGCGGGGAAAAGATTGAAAAAATATATTCTTTCAGGGAGGAGGCTGTTACGCTGCGCGAGGGCGTGCTTACTGTAGAGAATCTATGCGACCGCGAGGGAGTTGGAATTTATCTGACATCAGCGGATTGATGAAAGGATTGTTTTTTTCGTTGGGGAAATACTGGATATCGAGCGAGAACCGTGTTATAATAAGTAGTATCATGCGAAACTAGGATAATCTAAACTAGGGGGATACTATGAGAGAAGTGATGTTGATACTATTTTGCTGTGCTTTGGCGGCGGTCGCTGTCATGGGCAGGTACATGGTAGTAGCAGGCAGACGGGAAAGGCGTCGCCGTGACAGGGTACTCGACGATATTTCAAACAACACGGATATGATGCTGTTGGTCTATGTTCCGAAAAAGAAAAAGGTGGAATATGTCTCGGACAGTGTAAGCTGGCTCTTTGGAATCGACAAAGAACGTGTCTGTAAAGATGCAGGGTATTTGTTTGAGCGCTTGAACTTTTCGGCAGAAGATGAATTTGTAAAGAATTTTCTGGAGGGAAATTTAAAGCTGTCTGCGCAGAGAGAGTACGAGTATTATAATGGGTCGGTCAACGAGACGCGCTGGATCCAGTTGAAAGCAGTGCCATGTGAAGAGGGCAGGGGACTGCTTCTTGTGTTGGATACAACGATGGAGCATGAACTCTCCGATACGCTCCTCGTAGCGGTAGGCGCTGTCGATGACGCCAAAAAGGCGAATAGTAAATTGTTGTCTGCGATGCAGCAAAACGAGGAAAAGAAGCAGAATGAAAAATCGGTGTTTGAGCAGCCGGAGATCGGGCTGAAAGATACGTTTCGCACCGGCGGGGAGACGTTGTCAGGAAAAGAGTATGCGGATAAGCACATTCTGTTGGTAGAGGACAATACGATCAATATGGAGCTTGCCTGTGAACTGCTGCGGCAGACAGGGGCGTGTATTGATACGGCGGCAAATGGAGAAGAGGCATTTGAAATGTTCCGGAAATCGGAGGAGGGGTATTATGACCTTGTTTTTATGGATATCCAGATGCCGGTCATGGATGGGAACGAGGCGACAAGAAAAATCCGGGCATTGGAGCGGAGAGACGCAAAGGTAGTGCCGATCGTGGCTATGACAGCGTATATTTTTGCGGAAGATATCCGGCTTTCCTTTAAAGCAGGGATGGATATGCATATTGCTAAACCGTTAAATTTGGAAAAGCTGTCGGATGTTATGCAGAAATATCTGGTTCGATGATGCGCACGGAAATGTAATTTTGAATGACGACTGTTCTTGAAACAGGTAAACTTCGTACAGTAGCAGGAAT
>JAMPFC010000006.1 GCA_023664685.1 Roseburia sp.
GCGCAGCCCGTCCGTACCCATTCTTTACGATATGCTCCCATTTTTCCCTGTTTTCAAGAACCTCACGGACTTTTTCGGGAAGTTTTTCCAACTCTGCCAGATCATACCTGACGTAATCCCTCCCGTCCGTTAAAATCTCATCGAGATATCTCGAACCGTCGCTCACACAGACCGCACCATTCAGCATGGAATTAAACACCCGGTCATGCGCCCCGTCCTTAAACCACGGCATCACATTCAGCGAAATCTTTGCCTTGCTGATCTGCTGCAAGCATCCAAGCGAATCCAGAACATTTCCATGTATGATATTCTCCGGGTGTCTGCACGGAAGCTCCTTCCACCCGGCACCAAAGCAATGTACTTTAAGCCCGCTGTCCACAAGCGTCTTGACCACCTCAGCACGAAAATAATGCCTCACATACAGGTCGATGAAGATCATATTGGGCATCACCGCCTTGATCCCCTCCTCGTTGATATCCTCTACATCCCGTGCCAGATGCTCCATGATCGCCGCATCCATTGACTTCCACGGATGCTCCTTCAGATCGTCAATGATATCATAATAAAATGCCGCATACTCCGGCCCATGCCGGTTGATCGCCTCCTCAAAAATCGAAGGCGGATTATAATTTCCCGTAAACACAATATCATATTCCCTGTCGTCCCATCCCGGAAGCTTCTTTTTGTCCCAAAGCCCGGTTCCGCCAAGCGGCATAAAAGGCCCACGCTTGATCTGTGGAAAAAACCGTTTCAGATACGCCTCATGCTCCCGGTCGATCGAAATCTGAGTATAATTTTTCGGCAGATACGGGAGAAATTTATGATAATAAAAGGGATGGTCAACGACAATGTTCAAAAACAAAACCTCTCTTGCGTCAAAAAAGGAGACACCGTCCGAGTCGATAAAATAATCCTCCCCCGAACAGCCATCAAAATTAAAGCTGATCGCCGCTGTGACACCCGGTTCACAAAACCAGATCAGGTCGCTCAGGCTTCTATATTCTTTGCACTGGTCAAAATAAAACACCTCATAGCCAAGCAGCTCAAATGTCTTCCCCATCTGTTCGGAAAAAAACCAAAGGGTCTCAATCCCTTTCGTAAACAATATAATCTTTTTGATCAAGCCGCACACCTCCCATCATGTAATCTGCTTCTTCCATCAGAACTTATTTTAACTCGAAATTTCCACAATCTCAAGGTAAAGTTTTCCGGATTTGCTCCGATATATAAGTTAGATAAAGACTTGTATCCATATTTTTAATCCAAGGAGGGGAAAAAATGAGTGTAAACGGAATTTCAAATTCTCAGGCTGCTACATACAGTCAGACTTCATCTGTTACAACAAAGACAGAGGACAAAAAGCAGTCGGAAGCAGTTTCATCTGCTGAGAGCACAGGCGTTGTTTATGAGCCTTCAGGCACTAAGGATAGCACGGATGCTAATTCTAAGGTTCAGGATTACTCAAGTGTTGTAAAAAAACTGAAATCAGGGCTGAGTTCTAAAAACCAGCAGCTTCAGAATCTGGTTGACCAGCTTTTAAGTAAGCAGGCAAAGAAATATACTTCACTGTCACAGTTATTCACTGACATTAAGAATGGTAACGTAAGTGTAGATCCGAGCGTCGTATCACAGGCTCAGAAGGACATTGCCGATGATGGTTACTGGGGCGTTGAGCAGACCAGTGACAGAATGGTATCTATGGCTCAGGCATTGAGCGAAGGAGACCCAGAGAAAGCTGATAAGATGATCGCCGCAATCAAAAAAGGTTATGAGCAGGCTGCAAAGGCTTGGGGCGGTGAACTTCCTGACATCTGCCAGAAAACGATCGACGCTGCTACAAAGAAATTGGAAAGTTGGCGTGACGGTCTTTCAGCAGAAGATTAAGTGATCAGCGATATGCAGTAGATTTTATAAGAAACTTTTAAGAGACCAACTGGAAGCCGGCTGGTCTCTTATTTTGCTTACTTTACCTTATATTTTTTTGTCTTTGTCCGGTATCCGGCTTTTGATACTGTAATCTTTATTTTCATTCCGCGTTTCAGTTTCTTTTTTAGACGCAACGTAAATCTTCCTTTGGAATCCGCCTTTACTGTATTATTTGTTTTACCAACTTGGATTTTTACTTTCGCACCCTTAAGGGTCTTTCCCGTTATTTTCCTCGTTCCCTTTTTATATTTTACCTTAGATAGCGAAATCGTCTTTTTCTTTTTATTTGTCTTTTTGTCATCCTTTGACACTTCCTCCTCTGAATCCTCCTGATCAGGCGCCACGTCCTGTCTTCCGTCAGTTGACGCCGGTTGGTCAGCGGTGCTGCCCGCTCCCTCCGGTTTTGCTGACTGCCCTGCCGCCGGAGAAGTTTCTGCCGGTTTTGCAGAATTTTCTGGTGCAGCCGAAGGTTCCGGTGTGCTGAGGTTTTCTCCGGGCGTTTCAGAAGGCGTCGGGGGATTCGGAACTTCCTCTGATCTATTCGCCTGTGTATAATCTGTCACATATTTGATGACGATCTCTTCGCCGCCATAAAGTTCCTGCGCATTCATATATGAATTTACATACACCCCGCCGACCGTGTACATCCAGCCGGAATTATCACCATCTGAAAATTCCGAAAGGTCATTGATCGACACGATATAACTGCCTTTTGCTGTATAAGGGATCTGACGCTCATTCATTACCTTTTGAAATACGTCAAAAACCGTAGCCCCTTTTGAAAAAGACTCCTCTGTCATTTGCGGGATGATCTCTTCACCTTCCCTGCCAAGTACGCAAAACGTCACAGATATCGGCTGCTCGATCTCTTTTTTGTAAGCAGAAAGTCTTTGGCTGTACGCAGCTTCTTTGGCAGATACATCCATCGCAGAAAATTCCGAAGTATAATTTCCCTCTCCTAGCACAGCCACATATGCGCTTACCGGCTGTTTGTAAAGCTGTTTAAACTTCGCCAGCGCTTCCGCATCATACCCTTCACTCTTCTGAAATTTTATGTAATATTTCCCAAACACCTCATCCGTCAGCACGCTGTTTATTTTGACGAAAGTATCCTCTGCCGGCGTTTTGTTCAAAATCAGGGTTTCATTTGCGATCAGTTCCTTGTCATTGGAATGGAACAGCCTCCAGTCCTCCTGTGACTCCCATCCCGGAAGCTCATCGACAATAATACCATTATTTTTCATATCCGCATGGCGGTATATGTATTCAATGCCCGACTGGTCTTTATTCCAGATAATTTCCTTATATGGTTTCAAATTGTCAATGACACTATAAAGATCTGTATTTTCACCGAGCAGTCCGTCTGCATAACCACTCTTTGCCTGATCCATAAGGGCAAGCGCCTGATTGATCTCTGCCCTTCCCAAATGAGCCACTGAAACTTTGATTTTTTTCGTCACAAACAAATTCGGGTTCTTCTTGCTTGCCATTTTGACTTCCAGCGTCACCTCTTTGTCCGCAGATGCATCCTCACCCAACGGACGGTAAACATATGCACGGAAGCCATTGATTTCGATCACATCCGGGTCTGAACTTGTCACACTGAATTTATAATTCCAGTAATCCCAATATTCTCCGTAATTCAGTCCCGCAAGCTCTTTTTTAGTCACTACGTTCCCCGGAATAACTAAACCAATATCATGCCTAACCGCCGCGCAGTCAAGCGTTGCCTTTGTTGTATAATCCGTCAGTTTATCCGGTGTATAACAGGCAAGAATCCGATTCATCTTATCCATCGTCTGTTCCATCTGCTCCTCAGACATCGGCAGGATCGTAACCTCAAAAGTTCTTGATACCACAGTATCTGTCGACGGATTTTTTACGGTCGCTGTCAGAGAAACGGTATGCTTTTCACTGTCCTGATAGATTTTCCCAACATACGGATTATAAAAAGCGTCCGCACTTCCCGTTCTATTTTCATCGCTGATCGCAAGATGGGACTCATCCGAAGAACTCCATGTGATCTGGGCAAAGGAAAATTTGTCCCCATCAATGTAGGATGGCAGGGTTAAATCCGAGCTGACAGCAGAAAGCTCCGGATTCTCACCACAAAGCGCCGACTCTGTCAAAACAGCGTCCGCCGACTGTTCCAACGACGACGTAATATCCTCCGTATCCCACGGAATCAACAACGCATAATTATCCGTCGTAGGATAGGTAACGGTCTGGTCACCCATTGTCAGATTAAAAAACACCTTTACCTGTCTGCCATCTGCAAAACTGCCGGCTTCCGGTGCCGGATAAGATATCCTTCCGTTTTTGGAAACCAGTCTTTCATCTGCGGTCGACTGAACCGTAACTGCCACACCATAATACCCTTTATTTTTCAATATTCTGCTGAATTTTGACAGGATATTCGTGTCCTCACCACAAACCGGCTGCAACAGCTTAAAATCCCATTTCATGGCGTCGAGTACCTTTTGCAAATACATTCGTTCGTCAATGTCCTTTGCCCATACGTCCACAGAAAATGTTTTATGATCGGTCTCTTCTCCACATATGATCTCTGCTGTCAGGGTAACTTCCACAACTCCCTCATCCGGCAGGACAACATCCCCTGTATCATGAATGATCTCCGGACGGCTGCTCGTCCAGCGAATCTGGCAATCTCCCGATACGTTCGGCAGTTCCAATTTCTCTTCCTTCGTGATCACCGTCTGATCAAGGGAAAGGGATTTTTTTGCTTCCTGTACTTTCTCACTGTTTTCTTTTCTTAAAAGAGTATCGGATTTAGCGATCGGCCCCTTTACATTAGAAGCAGTCGAACCTTCCTCGCCTGTCACAGTGACCCGTATATATGTTCCGACATACTCCGCCTCATCCGGAACCGCAAAGTTCCTCGTTGTAGCGCCACTGATATCTGTAAATGTAATGCCATCCGCAGATAACGCCCACTGGTATTTCACATTTGTAGCCATCTCATCTTCCTGACCGGTCGCTTCTGCGATCCACTCAGAACCCGTTTTCGCCTCGCCGGATATCATCACCTTCTCTACCGGAACAGATAACACCCCGGTGACAGACTGCCAATTTAAAACCGGATAACCTTGATTTACATTTTTTGTACCCTCGCAAAACGCCTTTTCACTTCCATCTGCATTCAGAGCCGCTAACAGAGCAGACGAATCTGTAATTGTTTGATAACCGGTCGCTGTACCAGATGGCTTTGAAACTTCATCCTGTGTTTTCTCCGCAAGATAATAACAATTTACAATGCTCGCATTACTAGATCCGCAAATTCCATTTTTACTTTCACCAATGCTATAGCAATAACTAATCGTTCCAGAAGAATTCGTATGTCGACCGGCAATTCCGCCGCAATAAAGCGTACCGCTATGTCCTTCCGGATTCGTGATTTTCCCGGTATTATAACAGTTCGTGATCGTCACATCTTTCTTCGTATTATCACCAATAATTCCGCCGGCACAGTCACCACTTACCTGTGCATTGTTGCAACAGCCATTTACTACAACATCCGGATTATAAGCCGTCCCGATGATTCCCCCAGCGCATCCGCTTCCGGTGCCGGTTCCGGTTGTTGTAACAGAGCCGCTCATTGAGCAGTTCAGTATTTGACCGCTCTGTATCGTGCCTACGATTCCCCCAATCTTTTTCTCAGACGTTACATTTCCTTCTACGTTTACGTTTTTTATCGTCGCACCATTGACTAGGGCAAATAGTCCTTGATTCTGTTTATCCGTATTGATCTTCAGGTCGCTTATTGTATGGTTTTGTCCGTCAAATGTCCCACTATATGCCTGCTTAATAGAGCCCGCATCACTGATTGGAGTCCACGTCCGGTTTGCAAGATCTATATCTTCTGTCAGGACAGCATCCACCTCTACCAGACCTGTCAGACTTTGGTCATTACACAGCGAGTTCACATGCTCTGCAAACCATGCAAGCTCTTCCGGACTACCGATCTGGTAAACGCCCTCTTTTTCCTCTGGTTCTGTTTTCGTTGTACCATCCCATATAACAAGCGTCTTTGCCTCTGAGCGGATCGCTCCTTTCATCTCAGGAACGATTGAGCCTGTCATCACAAGTATAAGCACAAGTGCCACAATTCTTTTCCTCATTCTAATCCTCCATTTTCTTTCAAAAGATTTTTGGGATGTTCCCTCCGGTATCTTTTCTGGTTTTCTCTGGCTCTCTGGCGTTTTTCCTTTTTCTTTAAAATCCGTTCCGGATTTGGTTCTTTAATTCCGGCAGTCTCCAATGCTCTTGGCCACGGCCCTAAATGAGCCTTGATCATAGCGGTCACTTCTTCTTCAAAATCTGATTTTTTCGGCAGACGCCCAAGTTCCTCCGCCTTCTGCCTCAAACAACAAATACAATCTTTTTTTGTGAGTTTGTTCATACATTACCTCGCTTCTCTGGGACGCATTTCACAAAAGCCGGAAAATAAAAAGCACATCTCTACTATGAATAAAAGTAAAAATGTGCAACGATGTTTTCGCAAGCCAAAAAGCCAAAAGAATGCAGCCATTCCTCTGGTACTTACGTCAAACGGTTGCACTCTTCCTTACCCAAAAGTGTTTGTATGGGATTTTCCCTGTTAACCCTGTTTTTCAGCAGGAATCCCGACTTTTACGGTAATGGTGGTTGCGACGGATTCTCACCGAACTTCCCCTTTAATGTTTCTTTGAAACAACACTGAAAAACAGACATATCAATTTTCAAATAATATTATCATCATCTGAATCTCTTGTCAAGTTTGCTGCGGATCACGGAAATCAATTTTGCCAAAACCGATCGTTTTATGATAGAATAGTCTCAGCAGAGCTGAGCCATTGCAAGTTGCTATCGCAACTTAAGATGCACAGAAAGCGTGTGCAAAAAATATGATAAATAGTCTCAAACATCAGGAAGAAGGTGTATTCATTGAAAGAACTCAGGACAAAAGACTGGATGCTCTTAAATGATATCATATATAAAATATATACGACAGAGGATCTGACTGCGATGCGTCAGGAATTTCTGGAACAGGTGAAGCTTCTCATCCATTTTGACAGCGCGGATTTCTTTCTTGCCGGACAGGGAGAGCCGGGCGGTCTGGAAATACCAGTGGCGGTCAACTGTGACGCTTCGCAAAACGTAGGATATGAAAAGACGGAACAGGGCAGGAAAATTTTGTATGGCGAAAGGAGCATCGTATGCCGGGAGAGCGACCTGATTTCGGCTCAGGAACAAACCGAGAGCGAATACTATAAGAAAGTTTTTGTTCCAAACAACTGGGAGCATGCGCTTCATATGGCTGTCTGCGAAGAAAAGCGGTGTCTGGGGATCGCAACTTTTTACCGGACGGTGGGAAAAGCTGATTTTAGCGGCGACGATATCTTTCTTCTTGATCTTTTGAAGGAACATATGGCGTATCGGCTAGGGATTTTTGCACAGGAGAAGATGGCGGGAATGGATAAGATTACGATCAGCGAGGCGGTCAAAACATATGACCTGACCGGGAGAGAGGCAACGATTCTCCGTCTTTTACTGGCGGGATGCGATAATGAAGCGATATGTGAAAAGCTCGTGATCAGCATTAACACATTAAAAAAGCATGTACTAAATATCTACCGAAAGCTTGGCATCAAAAACCGTGTGCAGATGTTTAAGATGATACGTGAAAGAGAGTGATCCGTATGGATGGAAAATTATTATACCGGGGAAAATGGTATCTGGTCTGTCTGGACATGGACACGCACCGAAGACGCATAAGAGTGGAACTTGAAGAAGACAGGATACTCCTCCATACGCCGAAGACAGACCGGGCATTTTTGCAGGAGGGGCTTGAGCAGTGGTACAGCAGGCAGGCGCATATGATATTTCCTGTGCGGGTCATGCATTATCAGCAGCTCACCGGTGGACGGGTAAACCAGATCCACATCCGCGACCAGAAGACCCGGTGGGGAAGCTGCAGCAGTCTCAAAAATCTGAACTTTAACTGGCGGCTTGTCATGGCTCCGCCGGAGGTACTGGATTATGTGGTGGTACATGAACTCTGTCATCTGACTCACATGAACCACAGCCGGGAGTTTTGGGAGATGGTGGGGCGCGTGATGCCGGAGTACCGGAAGTGGAAGCAGTGGCTTAAGGAAAATGAGAAGCTTTTGGCGAACATGACTATATTTGCCTGAAGCAGACCAAAGGAAAGAGAGCTGAACCTATTCGGAACAGCCCTCTTTACCCGATATTCAATTATTTCCCTGTCCCATCCCTCGTTACCCATACAGTTTTATTCCACCGTATATTTGCACCTTAGTTCTGCACGGACAACCATAATACGCGTCAGGAAAAATCCTTTTCATTCACTTTGTCAAAGCAAATGCCTGTGATCCTTCCCTCATCATCACTTACATAGTCAAGCATGTAAACCGGTTCTTCAAGTACATAAAAAAATTTTTCAGGATCATGGTAGTTACATTCCCTGCCTTCAATCTGTACCTTAAGTCCCTGTTTTACAGCTCTTTTAAGCTCATCTTGGAGCCACGAAGCCTCTGTCATTGTATCCCTCCTTGTGTCATACTGCATCAAAAAGGAAGTGTATACCGTGATGTAAAATTCCAATCCTCTGCATCGTTCAGATAAAAAATATTCATTTTATAAAAATCCATTACTGATTTTGTTTGTTGCTGAAAATTGAGCGACTTTGCTGCTTAGAAAAATTAAGATCGTTATTTTGGAAAGATGTCAGATAAATTCTTCTCTGCCCCAAGTTTATTACATTCCCCCTTTCATGAATATTTTCTATCTTGATATATATTATAATATCGGCACCCTTAAAAAATCAAGTGTCGTTTATACGCAAAAAGTGTCGTTTGAACGTGAAAAATGTCGCCAAATTTCCAAAATTCGTCTTTCATTACAAAACTCTTCATAATTTTCCAATATTTTTTCGCTTTAAGATGTTGACTTTATTTGTGTAATATTTTATACTTTTCATACACCAGTAAATAATTCGGAAAGGAAGTGGGCTTGTGAAAATCGAACGTATTAACGAAAATCAAATTCGTTGCACACTTAACAAACATGATTTACTTGAGCGCCATTTAAAGATCAGTGAATTAGCATATGGTTCTGACAAAGCAAAAGAGCTTTTTCGTGATATGATGGAACGAGCAAATATGGATTTCGGATTTCAGACCGAGGATATCCCTCTTATGATAGAGGCGATCCCAACCTCCAAAGAATCCATTGTCCTCGTCATTACAAAAGTGGATAGTCCGGAGGAATTGGAGGAAAAATTTGCCGATCTTGGAATCGTTACCAATAAATTTATTGAGGATCCCATAGAGTACGAGGAGTTTTTTGACGATGAGTTCGAGGATGAGTTTGAAGACGATTACGAAGGTGATCTGATCAACTGTTTTGAACAATTAAATGAGATCATTGAACATGCTTCTGAAGTAGACCAGACCAGTTCAGAGTTTATTCCTTTACATGAACTTCTGAAAAAAGGAAAAAAGGCAACGGAAAAACTCAGCACAAAGAGAAATTTGCCTTTAAGCGACTTTGCAAGGCTTTACTCGTTCTCTTCCCTGAATTTTGTCGTGGACGCCTCCAAAGCGGTGTACCAGATTTATTCCGGGAAGAACAGTGTATGGAAAGACGAGGTAAGCAGCCGCTATTATCTTCTCCTCAACAGAAATGAAAACAAATCCTCTTTTAATAAGATTTGTTCCATTATCAATGAGTTTGGAAGAAAAGAGACCTTGACTTATGCTACGCAGGATTTCTTTAATGAACACTATAAATTGATCCTCAAGGATGACGCGATCACCAAGTTATCCCTGCTCTAGTGCGACGCTGATCCGGTTTTATGATACCTGTCGTACGGAAGAAGGAGAAATTATCTGAAAAACACACAAACCAGTTCATTCCGCTTTCGGGAAGAACTGGTTTTTCTTTTCTTCTGCTTTGGCATCGGCAAATCATGCATTTGCCTTTGTCGTTAAATACTCATTTATTTTAGATACTAATTCATCGCAGTCTAAACCGTGAACCATAGCTGCTTCTTCCAAACTCTCATTCTGGGACGCCGGGCAGCCTACACAATGCATTCCGGATGCCATAAGAATCGCCGCAATCGTCTGATCCTTTGTGAGAATTTCTCCAATCAGCATGTCCTTTGTAACTTCCATAGTTCCAAATCCTCCTTTCAAAAACAGTACCACTTCGATTATATTCACTGAATGCGCAAATGTCAAGCAAATAAACGGATTCCCTGTTAGGATATACAAAATTTTTATTGTTATACTTGTATTTTTCGCCGATTTGTATTAGAATGATGATATCTACTAGAAAAAGGAGGATATTATCATGGCATACACTATTACAGATGCTTGCATCAGTTGTGGTTCATGTGCAGCTGATTGTCCGGCTGGCGCCATTTCAGAAGGCTCCGCACATTTCGAGATTGATGCGGATGCATGTTTGGATTGTGGAGCTTGTGCTTCTACATGTCCTACAGGCGCTATCGAAAACTAGTATAGAGTCCTACATAACTTAGTAACTTCTATACTGACATGTAAGGTTTGAATCACCAGATGCAGGGCTGGTGAAACAAAACAGACAGGATGCCGTCTCTACGGTGACATTCCTGTCTGTTTTTACTTTATTTTTTACAATCTGCCAAGAAGCTCCTCGCGCTGTGCCTCAAAGCCCGGTTTCCCAAGCAGGGCAAACATATTTTTCTTATAACTCTCAACACCCGGCTGGTTAAACGGATTTACTCCGAGGATATATCCGCTTATGCCGCACGCAAACTCGAAAAAGTAAAATAACTCGCCGAGATAAAACTCGTTCTGTTCCGGCACCTTTACGACAAGATTCGGGACATTTCCGTCGGTATGCGCAAGCTGTGTACCCTTCATCGCATTTTTATTTACAAAATCAAGCGTTTTTCCCGCCAGATAATTCAAGCCATCCAAATCCACAGGCTCTTCCTTTAAGGTAATGTCTGCCGCCGGACTCTCAAGCTCCATAACGGTCTCAAACATGATCCGGGAACCATCCTGTATGAACTGTCCCATCGAGTGAAGATCCGTCGTAAGATCCACGCTCGCCGGGAAAATACCCTTCTGGTCTTTTCCTTCACTCTCTCCATAGAGCTGCTTCCACCACTCGCTCACATAATGGAAAAATGGCTCATAATTGGCAAGCACCTCTACCGCTTTTCCTTTTCTATGCAAAATATTGCGCACTGCCGCATACATCGCAGCCGCACTGTCACAAACATCACTCTCGATGCAGAGCTTTCTCATGCTCTGTGCGCCCTCCATCAGCTTGTCCAGTTCTGCCCCGCTGACTGCGATCGGAAGAAGGCCAACCGCTGTGAGAACGGAAAATCTTCCGCCCACGTCATCCGGCACGACAAAACTCTCATACCCCTCTTCGGTTGCAAGGCTCTTTAATGCACCTTTTGCCTTATCTGTCGTCGCATAAATCCTCTTAGCGGCCCCGTCTTTTCCATACTTTTTCTCAAGCATTTCCTTAAAGATCCGGAAAGCGATCGCCGGTTCCGTCGTCGTTCCCGACTTACTGATCACATTTACGGAAAAATCCCTGTCTCCGATCGTCTCGATCAACTGGGAAAGGTATGTCCCGCTTATGCTGTTTCCGGCATAATAAATCTCCGGTGTCTTCCGGACTGATTTGTCAACACAGTTGTAAAAACCATGTCTCAAAAACTCGATCGCAGCCCTTGCTCCCAGATAAGAACCACCGATCCCGATCACGATCAGAACTTCGGAATCGGATTGTATTTTTTCTGCTGCCTTTTTGATCCTTGCAAATTCGTCCTTGTCATAATTTTCCGGAAGATCGATCCATCCAAGAAAATCATTTCCCGCACCATTTCTGCCCAGAAGCGTATCCTTTGCTGTCTGCACAATGCTTGTCATAGACTTTACTTCGTCATCACTGATAAATTTCTTTGCCAGTGAATAATCAAATGTAACATGCTTACTCATTTTCCTATCCTTTCCTTTCGCTTCAATTTTGTATATTGCTATCCTTATTATACCAAATCAGTATTTAAAAGACAAGACTACGCCATGTATTCTTTCAGCACCTCTTCAATGACCGCTTCCTCCTCCTTTGTAAACTGGAGGTTCACCTGCGGCTCCTCCTGACGTTCTGATAAGAGTTCATCTAGCTGCGCCCTCTCCTCCTCAAAATACTCATGGTGGTATTCTTCCATTTCTTCTTTCCGGAATGTCTGGTTTTCCAGTCTCGGCTTGCAGATATTTTCCAGATAATCCCGAATCTCTACCATGAGCCGCCTTCTGCAAAACCTCAGATTCAAAATAATGTCCTCGAGGATGATAATCCCGCAGACAGCAATCCCTGTAAATAAAAATTCTGTCATCATAAGCCGGCTGCCGCCCATCACTGCGATATACAGATTGCAGAGAAGACTCGTGATCAGCGTGATGCCAAATGCCACATCACTTATCGCCTCCCATGTGTTCAGGTGAAGCCCCGCCGCCCGATAGGCATTCAGATACTTGTCCACAAAAACCTCTACATTTTCAACTCCCATTTTTAACTGATAACAGGTCTCGAATTTTTTCAAAAGCATCTTCATCAGCGGATGGTCTGATTTGCCCATCTGCCCCGCTGAGCGGATGAGCTGCCTGTAAATCCCCTTCACGACCAGTTTCCCCAGAAAGCAGAACACCCCAAGCCCTATTATGACATATAACATACCCATCAAAGATATCCCTCACTTTCTGTAAATAATTCTTCTGTTACCCATATAGTATAGCAGAGTTCCAAAGCCTCTGTACAGATGTGAGTGATAAAATCTGACATTTTCGTGCGACGGACTTCGACACGCTTTTATGTTTCCCGAACAAAATCGCCAAGAAAAAACAAAAATCGTGAAAACTGCCGCCGCTCTGGTTTTATTATTTTGCGATTTCGTCTATGATGTCTGCAACCTTCAACACTGCATTGTGCTGATTGCTAGCCTCCATCGCATTGATGTACGTATTTTTGTTGTTATAAACCTCTTTCACCGCCTCGAGGAGTTTTTCACTGGAAAGTTCCTCCTCACGGATCACATAGCTGAATCCCTGCTTTTCAAACGATTCCGCATTCAAAATCTGATCCCCCCTACTTGCCTCTAAGGAAAGCGGGATTAAGATATTCGGCTTATGGAGTGCCAGAAGTTCACAGATCGCATTGGCGCCTGCCCTTGATATCACAAGGTCTGCCGCACTCAAAAGGTCGCACAGTTCCTTCTGGATGTATTCAAACTGAGCGTATCCCTCTACGTCCGAAAGACTCTCATCCACCTTATCCTTGCCGCACAGATGGATCACTTGGTATTTTTCAAGCAGCTCTGGCAAAATATCCCGTACCGCCTCGTTCACACGGACGGAGCCAAGGCTTCCGCCTATGACAAGGATAACCGGCTTATCCGCCGAAAATCCGCAAAAATCCAAGCCATTCAAACGATTTCCGGAAAACAGTTCCTTTCGGATCGGAGAACCCGTAAGATGCGCCTTTTCCTCCGGAAGATGGGACAGCGTCTCTGGAAAATTTGCACAGACTGCCCGTGCCGACGGGATGCACAAACGATTGGCAAGTCCCGGGGAAATATCGGATTCGTGAAGCACACACGGCACCTTTTTCCTCTTTGCCGCAAGCACTACCGGCACCGTCACAAACCCGCCTTTGGAAAATATAACGTCCGGCTTCACCCTTTTGATGATCTTAGCCGCCTCGGTGTATCCCTTTATGATCCTTGCCGGGTCTGTAAAATTTTTAACGTCAAAATATCTGCGGAGTTTTCCCGATGAAATTCCATAATATGGTATCTCAAACTCCGACATGAGTTTCGTCTCGATCCCATCCTTTGAACCGATATAATGAATTTCATAACCTCTCTTTTGAAGCTCCGGTATCAGCGCAATATTCGGTGTGACATGCCCTGCTGTTCCCCCACCGGTAAGAATGATTTTTTTCAATTTCGTAAAACCCCCAGTTATAAATTCTTTTTAATTTCCTCTGCTACCTTTTCCAAATCCGGCGTCTCGCCCGGTTTCCACATGATATTTACACCATCGTCATAATATCTTGGTATCACATGCACATGAAGATGAAATACGGTCTGGCCTGCCGCCTCTCCATTGTTCTGCAAAACATTGACGCCATCGCAGTTATACGTCTTCATAAGCGCAGAGGCGATTTTTTTTGCCACTGGAAAAATCTTCGCCGCATCCTCTTCTTCCAACTCAAAAATGTTTGCTGCATGTTTTTTCGGAAGTATGATCACATGTCCCCTCGCTGCCGGATTCACATCCAAGATCGCGCGGAAATCATCATCCTCATATACCGCGGTCGACGGAATTTCTCCTGCTATGATCTTACAAAATATACAATTTTCATCTGCCATCACAAATACCTCTCTTTTCTTAATATAAATGAATTTTAAAACCGGAATACGGTATCAAAGTTCCTAAGTACCTTAAAATTGCCCTGTGCCGATAAATCCCCTGACATAAACGCATTCTGGAATGGTTTATCTCCGGATAAGATTTCATTAAAAATCGCACTTTTCGTCTTTGCAGTCACATCCGGATTCTGCACACTGCCAAAATAGCAGTTTAATTTATCATTTTTGATATCGATGACCAGACTTCTGTTTTCGTCCGTAATGTCGATCTGGAACACCATCCTCATATCATCGCTTGGCACAAAATGCTCTTTCAGCGCAAGGATGTATTTGTCTGAATCCTCTTCGCCGCCGAGCATCCCTTTGAACAGGCTTGCCAGTTCTTCAATATCCTCTTTCTGCTTTTTCACATAATTATCATCGGACACATACGCCGACAACTGCTCACTCTCCTGCGGAGTGAGTGAAAGCGTACTGCTTCGGAGTACCGTCTTTTTCACCTGTGAGCTGCTATTTGGAAAGGCTGCCATTTTCTTGGAGATCGTGCGGTAAAAATTCTCGGCGCACTTCTCGATCATAAGATTATAGTCCGGATTTGTCTCAAATTCCACATGGTTATCCACATATGCACAGACTCCCTCACAGGGAACTCCTCCCAACATCTCCCATGCCCGGATCAGCGAATGCTGCGCCTCTCTTTCTCCATACGTCGTAGCCATAACGACCGGAAGCATATAAATATGCTGTATATGTTCTTTGTCCCCATAGAGCCAGCAGGCATCCAAAAATTGCTGAAGATATCCGCCGATACCAAGCCATTCGACCGAAGCGGCAAGAATGACCCCATCTGCCTCTTTCAGCGTCTTGGGCAATACCGAAATACTGCTCTTATCCTCATACAGATTATATCGTTCCACATTTACACGGAGTTCATCCAAAACCTGTGCTATTTTATCGATTGTAAATAATGTCGGATCATCGATCAGTCCCCTGCCTCCATAATAAATATTTACTCTCATCATAATCCCTGTTCCTTTCCATCCGTAAACATCTTTTTCTTAATGCACATGACCACACACACCAGAAAGCCTCCCAAAAACCCTCCCACATGAGCTGTATTGTCGATTCCGGAATCCTGCATCCCGCTGTACAGAATAAGTACAATATACAACAGGAAACGGAATGCTTCTTTTTGCAGATTATTTCTTCTATTTATGATAAGTACGACAAAAAGCGCACCCATCAAGCCATAGATCGCACCCGACGCACCGCATGATACCCGTTCTTGATAAGCGCTCAGGTTGTAAAAAACCGATACTAGTCCTGCAAAAATACCCGAAAACAAATAAATAAAACAATACCAACCCCGTCCGATCCGGTTCTCAAGAGCATAACCAAGTACAAGAAGGGAGACCATATTACTCGCAAGATGCTCTAACCCAAAATGAAGAAAAAAATGGGTAAAGACCCGGTAATACTCGTGTCCATCCAGAAAAGCCGGGCCATACATCGCTCCGGCACTTATCATATAATTCGCGTCCAGACTCGACCCATTCATTTCCGTATAGAAAAATGCGATTACATTTGCTGCGACAAAAATCAGCGTAATAAACGGAATTTTCTCATTTCCGGCATTCTCATCCAACCCTGCGGCCACCTCCAGACTTGTCTCTCCTTGCAAAATATGATAGTATTGTACCATATTTTATGAAATTAGTCCACAGCATATCTGTGTTCGGAAAGGAGTTCTCATGGAAATAACGGTTCATGCAGCACCCGGGAACAAAACGAATATTCTCGACCTGATCGAAAAGCAGCACCAGATCGCCCTTCCCTGCAACTGTCACGGTGCCAATACCTGCGGCGGAAAGCAGTATGATTTTCCATGCTCTCTGATCCCAAAAGAAGATATGACCGTATCGATTCCCGAGCAAAAAAATTTCTCCGGTCTATCTTTGGAAACCACACAAACTTCAGCGCATCTGCCGGATGCCCTCTTGATCGATCTCGGAACGACGACGGTCGCAATGGTCTGGTATAACACCGAACACCAGACGGTCTTTTACTCAGAAGTATTTCCAAATCCGCAGCTTCCTTTTGGCGCCGATGTCATAAGCCGCATCAAATACGATGTCGAACCGGCTCATAAGCACACATTAAAAAATATCATCTGCGAGGAACTCTCCGGACGATATGATGCTGTCGTTGCCAGACACAAAAACATCTGCCTCCGGACGTGTCTCATCGGTGGAAATACAACGATGCTCCATCTGCTTTGCGGCCTTTCCCTAAAAGGTATGACAGGCGTGCCATTTTCCCCCTGTTCTGACCTCTCTATGAGCTTTGAGAGAAAATCCGGTGACACAGAGGTCATTCTGCTTCCGTGGCTGTCAGCTTTTATCGGCGGCGATATCCTCTCCGGGATGCTTTATCTGGATTTTGACAAACGCTCCGATACATGTCTCCTCGCTGACCTCGGAACAAATGGCGAGTTAGCCCTTTTATACAAAAACCAAATTTATACTGCCGGAACAGCTGCCGGGCCGGCTTTTGAAGGCGGCGGTCTGACAGACGGTTCTCCCGCTGTACCGGGCGCTGTCTGTGACGTCACGCTCAGCCGAGGCATACCACGTCTCCAGACGATCGGAAATAAACTGCCTACAGGAATCTGCGGAAGCGGCGCCATCAGCATCCTCTCTGAACTGCTGTCCGGCGGCTATATGGACTCCGCCGGCATTCTCACCTCAAAATTTCCGGAAGAAGGGCTTGTGATCTGCAAGCGCATGGGACAAAAAGACGTCATTTTTACCGCTGATGACGTGCGCCAGATGCAGCTTGCCATCGCCGCCATCGGTGCCGGAATCGATACCCTCTGCCACAAAGCCGGAATCCAGCCAGCACAGATCGGACACCTGTATCTAGCCGGTGGTCTGGGTCATCATATCAATATCCAAAAAGCCGCTCTGACCGGATTATTCTCGGATACCAGTCTTTCAAACGTGACCTCTGTCGGAAACAGCTGCCTCCACGGGCTCGCCGCCCTAAGCAGTTCTACGCATCTTCTCTGGGAACGCACAAAAAGTATTCGGCAGATTTCAAAAGAGATCACCCTCGCCGATGATAATTTCTTTCAAAAACAGTTTATCCGCCATATGACTTACTGATATAACTCTGCTCTATAGTATATGGAAGAAATCCCGATCATATCCCCATTTTCGACCCGGCATCTCTCCCACGGAACCAACTGTTTTTCATTCAAAAATGTTCCATTTGTCGAGTCCTGATCAATCAAAAATACACCGTTCTCTTCCATTACGATTTTGGCATGCAGCCTGCTCACCTCTCCGTCTCCTATGATTCCATCCGCTTTCGCCGGATTTTTTCCAATGAAAAATGGACTGCTCCTGACCTTGATCTCCTCCCTCTGCCAGTCATCCGGTACGAGATTCAGATGCCACGCGTCATGTCCCTGCTTTTCCAATACCACCGTCTCATCCGAATCCGAAGCGGCGCCGATAAGTACCTCCGTCTTATCCAGATCGTCTTCCAAAACTTCTTCTTTCTGTTCTGCTTTTTCCCTTCTGATCAGATATCCCTCTGCCGTGGCAAGAACAAGCGCAAACACAACAACCCGCTTCACATCCCACTCGCCTGTCAGCGGCTTTACAAGCAGACCCGATTTCACCATGACAACCGTCAGAAAAAATCCGGCCGCCAGAAAGAGAATCGTTTTTCCCGGTGCTTTTACCGGTTTCTGCCGGCTTTCCTGCTTGCCATCCGGCATATACGTTTCCTGTTTCTTCCGCTCTTCTTGTGCTTCCTTCTTCTGGTCTGCTGTTTTTCTTTCTTCTATATAATGTGGCGGCTTATCCTCTCTATGCCCGCTGTACTGCTGCCTGCCCGAAGCCTTTGTATTTTCCCCGACAAAATCGGATAACTTTTTGAGGTTAAAATGACCATCTCGGGTAAGCCGGTGCATTTCATACACAAGAAAGACCAATTCTCTGTCCCGGTGATTCATCGTATCCATAAAACCTTCAAGCAGCTTGGAAATCCCATCCGCCACATCCGAATCAAAACCATCCAGATAGATCACCTTAAGCTTCTTTTTTTCCTCGTCATAAAACATATAATCATTTCTAAGAAGCAGATTTCTCCCATCCAAAAAGTACTCTGCGCACCGGTTTAAAATATCCGTGAGCTGCCTGATCAACTCCAGAAATTCCTGCGATGTAAAAACTTTTCTTTCAAACAGTTCCGAAACAGACATCATATCCCCCGCCTGATACATCAGTCGGGTCTCGCTGTCTACATGATGTATTTCCGCCCCCATGATTCCCTCTACCTCGTTGTATTTGAGCATCTCCGTCCCAAAATACCCACTGTCTTTTTCTACCATGATCCTCACAAATCTTCCGGTAAGCTCCTGCACGACATCAACTCTCATACTGTTCCTCCATTATTTTAATATATCTTCCGCCGCTTCGCTGTCCCACATGTAATACGACGGAAAAATCTTTTCATGCGATAAATGCACCTGTTTTCCGTCCTCACCTGTCAGCATCTTTTTGAGAAAGGGAATCTGGATATCCACACAGAACAAAACCTCTGCCGAGACAGATAAAAGGCTCTTTTTGACAGACACCTCCCTGACCTGCGAAATCATCAGATGTTCCTCCAGATAATCCCTGAGTCGGGAAGCGGTCTCCCTCTCCTCCCAATCTTTTCCATTTTCCACGGTCTTCTCCAAAAAACTCTCCCCGAGCGAATAAACCGCAGTCCGGTCATGCGCATACAGCGACAGATAGCACACAGCAAAAAGAACCCATACCGTAATACTCATAACAAACACTGCCTCCACGGTAAAAGATGCAGTCTGATTTTTTAACTGAATAATTTCCATAAGCACATCACTCCATATCCGGCAAAGATAAACGGGACAAATGGCATCGTATCCTTTCTTCCCACACGCCGGAATAGTATCAGGCAGACGCCTGTCACCGCCGCAAAAATAAGCGAAAGAAATAAAAGAATACTATTTTCAAAAAAGCCAAGCACCGTTCCGCTCACGATAAATACAATTCCGTCGCCAGTTCCAATCTGGCCACGTGTTATTTTACTTAAGCCGGTCAGAAAAAGCCCGACCGTCACACCGCTAAACGCCAGATACCAAACCTCCTCCCCGCACAAGATCCGGCATGTCTGACATACCGCTAGCACTGCGAGCGTCAACAGGGAAATTCCCATCTGTATTTCCCTGTTCCGGATATCATAAACTGCCATCAATAAAAGATAAATCCCCAATATAACACCACCTGCTGTTTTTATCGTCATCCCTGATCCTTTCCGCATTTTGAGCAGGGCAGTCTGCCCCCTGCCTCCGCTAACGTCGTTTCCTGTATACTCCTTTTTATTTTTTTACATGTCCGGCTGAGATGAAAGCGATCCCCGTAATTGCAGATAAATACCGTTTGCGCATCCGTCAAAATGCCCTCTCCGGCGCAGCTTTCACACGCATAATACTTCGCCCCGCTCTCACTTCTTATATGCTCCAGATCGCCATATGTGGTCTGCGATATACTAAGTTTTAGATACGGACACTCCAGATTCGCGTGATACACCCGCCCTGTTTTGGTGATGTACACAATCTTCTCACCATCCACGTCTTCCTCTTCCATTCTTGTCTCTACTCCGGTAAATGCCCTCGTCCGGTATCTGTGGCTGAAAGAAAACGCTTTGTGGGAAATGACAGGAAACGGAATCCGGATGCTGTAATCCGCGATCAGATCGATCTCATCTGTCTCCGAATCAAACCGTGAGCGCATCATGCTGATCATTGCTCCGCTCTCCCCTGCATACTGCATTATTTTAGCTGTCATATACCCCCTGCTCACCACCGCCTCTGCTCGGGATGCCGCATATTCCACAGATATTTCTCGTCCCGTCCTTATAAGTGCCTGCTCGGTCTCCTCTTCATATAAAAGCAGCTTATTGATATAAATTATACAAAGCGCTGCAAAGAGAAATAATGGGAGGACAAGTGATGCCTCTACCGTAAGGGACGCTGTACGATATCCTTTTCTCAAAATATCCCTTCTTTCCCGGCCGTAACCGTTTTTGTCTGTTTCGTTCCAAAGCTTCGTTTAAAAAGGAGGCTCGGGATGGGAAAGGGTATTCTATTAAATATGTATGATCGGCGGTTTCCTCCTGACTTTGGTAGTTATTTTTTTGCATAGAATACCCTTTCTCACCCCGATATCGCTTGATGACGCTAATCTTCTCATTCACTGACATAGCCAGCCTGCAGAATCACCTCCTGCCCAAACCACTCCTTCTCCCGTTTAAGCACATTTTGGATAAAAGGGAGTTGGAAAAATTTGGTTGGAAAGAAAAATTCCCCTCTGACACAAAATGAACTCACACAGACCCCCAGATTGAAGCCTTTAAAATAATTATCTTTTATGTTCCACTCCATAAGATCCATCATCCGGCAGCACACAGTCTGGCTCTGGTTTCCAAGCATAAACAACATTAAATACTGCTCATAATCAAGTCCGCCCCCGACGGAATCCGAAAGCTTCTTTGCCTTCTCCATAACAAATTGGTGGCTGATCCGGTAAAGCTCCGGAAACTCCACAACCATATCCTTCTCTGTTTTCAGGATCGGCACTTTCTTATTCTGGAGAAGCGCCGCCACATCTACTAGTGATTCCGTCATTCCCCACAACACGATGAACAACGTCTGGGTAAACCGGATAAGAGGTTCCATCCCCGTAAATCCGACTACTGCCAGTGCCGCCGCATGCGCTGTCTCCCTTTTGGAAGAAGACGAAAAGATCAAAGCTGTATTTACTACCGTCCGCATCAGCACCAACCGGTTTATGACCTGTTCGAGATTCTCCCGGTCACTTTCGCCCCCGCACACGATATATTCCCACTCATAATCCAGACGTTTTTCCATCTTCCCTGTCGGATGACTGACGCTTGAAAAAAATTTTTTGAGATACTCAAAAAGCAGATAATCCGTCATAGATGCTGTGGCGAAATCCTTTACTGCCCCTTGAAGGTCAAGCTCTTCGTTTTCTGCAAAATCCTGCACATCTTTTGCATAGTCATTGTCCTCTTCCTTACTTCCATACAGTTTTTTATAATTATCTGCATGTTTAGTTTTCTTTTTTGATATTTTTTCCGTGTCCTCTACGACAAGCCGGGACAAGCCCCCCGAAATCGCATCCTTAAAGGAGTCCATCGGGTTAGGGGCGCCACCCTCCTCTCCGATTCCCGAATAGGAAAACCGGACGCCAGATGTGTCGTATCCCTTCCAGAGCTGTTTTAACTCGGATACATGCTCTTTGGTCAGAGATTCTCCAAGTATCTTCTCCGTCTCTCGGAATATCCGCAGATTCGATGCCAAAAAGGCTGCCGCATCACCGCCCAGATTTTGCTTTGATAGATTTTCTCCACAATCCTTTACGGCCTGTAATGCCTGTTCTGCCTTGTTCACCGCCTGTTTTACCTGCGTCAGAAACTTATTTTTTTGTGCCGGGTTCTGCGCTGCCTGTTCGATCATTTCCTCCGCATTGACCAGACGTTTTTTTACCACACGCCAGACAGAAGCCTCTGTTATTCCAAAATCTTCTGCCCGGCACTCTCCAAAGTAAAACATTTTTACAAAATATGTACTTGCGGAAATCTCTCCTCCGGAATACTTCACCCCATCGATCCATTTCATAAGTTGGAGCATTTTCCCATCCTGAGCTGCCGCCTCTTTTTCCTCTTTCACCTTCTGGTCAAGCTCACTGGCAGACTCCCCGATTTGTTCCGCCGGTTCCGTACTTCCCCGAAACTTGTCAAAAGCATCGGAGGCAATACTCCTTTTCATATAGTCTGCGATCTGGCGTTTTAACTCTTCCCCGCCATCATCTCCCATATATTTTTTCTGCTCCGCCACAACATTCGTGAGCGCCCCGTCATACAGGTCTGTCCCTCTTCCGGCTATCCCCTCTGTCTCCAACGCATCCGCCGCATATTCTGCGATACTTTTCTCAAACGATTTTCCGGCGTCTTCGATAAAAAACAGATGATACTCTTCATAGAGCGGCCTGCTGTACTCTGTCAAAAGGCTGTCTGTCGCAGCGCGCAACGTATGCCTCCCATAAACCCGGCACACCTTTCCTCTTGTCACCTCAACCATCGTGCCTAAAAGCGCCATGATGATAAGCAGTGTCAAGGACAGAAAAACGGTAATTCCCGCCGGTTGGTTATTTTTCTTTGTCATTTCCAATAATACTCCCCGAGTCCGCATCAAATGTTTGAAATGCCTTTTCCACCACACCTGTAATCTTGTCCTTAAACAATAAGACAAGTGCGATCAGAACGACAAGGATTAATATGATCTCCACAACTCCGATTCCGTCTTCCTCCTGCCAAAATTCAACAAAATACTTCATACTCTTTTTTCCTCCTTACATTGTCATAAATGCCGGGACGATAATGATCGCCATTACGACCCCGAGCATCAGCACCATCGGAAGAAGCAGTTTTGTCCCTGCTGTCTCTCCCATGATCTTTACGGTTTCCTTGCGTTTCTCAAATGCTTCCATCGCCTCGATTTCAAGCAGTCTGGTCATATCTCCGGAGCCTTTCCGGATATTCTGGTTGATGATCGAGGAAAATCTAAGATAAGGAAGCTGCCGGCATCTTCTGCCAAAGGCTTCTACCGCCTCTGACTCCGATACCCCATGTTTCATTTCCTGAAACGAAACACTGATTTCCTCATATGCATATCTGCACTCACCCCCTTTCCCGAGCCGGTTTTTGTACTCTTCACAGAGCCGCTCAAAGCATCCTCGGATCGTAAGTCCGGCACTCAGAAGAAGCATGATCTTATTTACCAGTTCCGGATAATCAAGAAGAAGCTGATTCTCCCTCTCGCAAAGTTTCTCCTTCTGTTTCTTTTTCCATAAAAAAGGCAACAGGACAATTATAAGCAGCGACAGGTAAAACGCTGAAAAATCTTTCTGATACTCTGGATCACAGTATTCTACCTTCTGCCCGGACACCATATCCGGAAGCTCGATCCGTTCCGCCCCGTTCTGGGACAAAACAGCCTCCTCCACCGCCTCCCTGATCTCCTCCAGAAGAAGTTCTCTTGGATCCGGTTCCTCTTCCTCTTGTACCTCATCCTCTGCCTCCCCTTCTTCTTCCCCAAGCTGCAGCGTCAACTCCTCCTCCGCAGCCCCCTCTTCGGTCTGCGCCTTTACCTCGAATGTAACCTGTTCTCGTTCGCCTGTATTCCGGATATACCTGCCTTCTGTGATCACTTTTTCCGGCGTCTCCCCGAAAAAACAGGCAAGAAACATCAGTCCCGAAGCGCAAACCGCCACAAGCAGTACAAAAACCCTCTGGCACCAGATCTCTTCAAAAATTTTCTTTCTGTCCTGACGTCGGTAAAGGACTTCTACCGCCTCCTTCGTCCCCGAATCCCCCGCGATCAGTTTTTCCAGACGAAGCCACCGGATCAGCTTTTTCATATATGGATAATATTTCTCCATGCATCCTGCCTCCTAAAAATCAATCTTCATAATCCTCTGCCCCCACAGAAAAGCTCCCGCGTAAACGAGCAGCGCTCCCGTCATGACTGCGGCTCCTGCCGGATTCCGGTACAGCGGATCAAGAAATCCCGGAGAAAAAATCCGCAGATACACGATCATCAAAAGAGGAACCGCTGTCATACACCTTGATTCCATCTTTTTTCCAGACACTAGCGCATCGATCTCCCGTTTCATCTCAATCTTCTCTGAAATATTCGCCGAAGTCCGCCGCATGACTTGGACGATATTTCCTCCGGTCTTTTTCGCTGTCACCAGTATTTCTCCAAACAAAATGATATCCTCCACCCCACTCCTCATCCCCAGATCGCCGAGAAGTTTTTCGACCGGCACTTTTAGTTCCAGTTTGCGCACCAGATGCTCAAATTCTTTCCGGATGATATCGTCCTCCGAATACATGAGCGCCAAATCCTTTTTCGCCTGTCCCACAGCATTTTCCAGAGAATATCCTGCCGCCATCGCTGACACAAGGCTCTCCATCGCATCCTTAAACTGTACGGTCAGCTGCCATCTTCGTTTTTCGATCAGGGAGTGTTTGAATATTTTCAGAAAAAGGACTGCTGCCGGAACTGCCAGAAGCATACAGACAAGCGCATGGTCATAAAACAGCATCAGTATGACAAAACTTATGATTCCCCCGCCAAGCCCGTATTTCACAAGCTCTCTTTTCGTATACACATATCTGTTATAATCAATCATAGTAATCTCCATTTTGAACAATTTTTCACAGTGATATCCCCGCCCTTATACATTTGTCAGCATTGATCAGCCGGTGTCCCATGTTTTTCAGACTCCCGATGACCCGCCCCTCTTCCTCTCTCTCCTCGACAAACTGAAACAATGGATAGAGACAAATTTTTCCATTTTTCACTCCGCCCACCTCACAGATTTTCAATACCTTCCTGCTCTTGTCGCGGAGTCTCCCAAGATGCACCACGATATCGATCGCCGAAGCGATCTGTTGCCGGATCGCCTCCAGTGGAATATCCATCCCCATAAGCACAAGCGTTTCAAGCCGGTTCAACATATCCTCCGGACTGTTGGCATGGCCGGTCGAAAGACTTCCGTCATGCCCGGTATTCATCGCTGTGAGCATGTCGATCGCGGTTGCATCTCGGATTTCTCCTACCACGATCCGGTCTGGCCGCATACGGAGCGCACTCTTGATCAAATCTCGGATTGTAATCTGGTTCTTTCCCTCTGCGTTGGCATTGCGGGCTTCCAACCTGACTAAGTTTTCGATCCCCTGTATCTGGAGTTCTGCCGAGTCCTCTATCGTTATGATCCGCTCATCCGGCGGTATGTAGTTTGACAAAATATTTAAAAATGTGGTCTTTCCGGCACCGGTTCCGCCGGATATGAAGATGTTGTATCTTGCCTCCACTAGTTTCCGCAAAACCGTGTCCGCCTCCCTTGTGACAGCACCCATCCGGATCAGTTTTTCCATCGTCAGCGGTTCTTTGGGAAATTTGCGGATCGTGATGACCGGCCCTGTGATCGCTGCCGGATGCATCACGATATTGACCCGGGAGCCATCCGAAAGCCTCACATCAAGGATTGGATTGGTCTCGTTTACGATACGGTTTCCACCAGAAGCAATCTGCTGTGCAATGTCGTTCAGACGCTCTTCTGACTCAAATTCCAAGCCAGTCTCCATAAGTCTTCCGCCCTTTTCGATAAAAATATGCTCCGGCCCATTCACCATGATTTCTGTGATTTCTTCATCCTCGATCAACTCCTGAAGCACATCCAGTTTCCTCATCGAGTTGTAGATTTCCCTGCGAAGCCGCTTTCTCTCCCCAAAGCGGATATAGCTGTCCCCCGCCGCTTTTCCGATGCTCTCATCAATGATCCCTAACAGCCGGTCTTCATCAATCTCCGAATCCACCGGCACCTGTTCCAGTACCATATGCCGGATCTGTTCTTTTTGCTCGCCAGCCTCTCTTTTGCTCATATGTTCCACCTCCATCTTCTCCGTATACCAGTTTTTTTATTTCCTCTTTCTCTTCGTCCCGCCACACTGTGCCTGCAGAGCGGATGCGTTCCCTGAGCTGTGCATGTCCCTCCTCGGCGCAATATTCTTCAAATTGTGCGTTTCGGATTTTTGCAAAAATGCCTGTGTCCTCTGGAACGATCACCTCATCCGCACCTGCCAGAAATTCCAGTGTGTACTCAAACAATTCCCCGATTTCAAAAATCACTACGTCAAACTGTCCCTGCTCTTTCATTCTTTTGGCAAACTGCATCATCTCCTGCTGCGGATAATCCAGTAAATCCTTATAATGTCCCGCCGGCGGAACTGTCCAAATCTTCCCCATCGGAACCGCCAGTTCTTCTAACTTTTCATGAAAAGCATCGCTCTGGGCACACAAGATCAACTCCGAAAGCCCCGGCTTTCCTGCGCCCGCTTCCCCATCAGTCCTTTGCCCCGAAAGTACCGGAAATTCGCACAAACTGATATACAGCACCTTTTTCTCTTCGGCATATTCCAACGCCTTATGCAGCGCCAGAGACGTCCTGACATCCCCGCCTCCCGGCGAAAAGACACATATACTCCTGACATCTGTATGTTCTTTTGTTTCCTGTTTTTTCCATTCCCCTGCCCCTGTCATTTCAAGTAGTTTTTGATAAATCTGTTCTCTGCTCTGGTACATAAAAAGCGTTCCATCCGCCTCCGCATCCGGCCTCTTTACAAGTTGAATCCGACTGCACCCGGGATCTTTCATATCCCCGCAATCATCAACCACCAAAAAATCACCTTGTTTGCACTCTGTTTTTTCTCCTGTTTTTGTCAAAAGCTCCACTTCGATATACGGATTTTTCTGCGCGGCAATAAACCGCATCAGCTTCTCCCCATACCCTTTTTCCTTTACACAAATGTATAATTTTATCTTTTCCAATCAATCACCCTTTCTCTCCAAACGCAATTTTACATGCATATTATGAACGCCATTGAAATACATATAGTAAAGGGAATCACACCCCCATCACCACCTGTATCCAGATCGTAATACGGCGCCGGCTTGTTTCCCGCCGCCAGATTTTTCATATACTCGGAAAAATACCGAAAACGGTAGATAAAATTTTTTCTCCGGATCATTTTGATCACGGAAAATACAGCTCCGAACAGTAATGACACAAGCATTACACGGACGCAAAATTTGAAATTGTAATAACTACTGATAATGGAAAATAATTTGATATCGCCTGCCCCGCACATGCGGAGCAAATAAAAGAAAAAACAGACAACAAACGGAAACAAGGCATTTAATACAAAGTGTCCGAGACCGGCCACACCATATGTCCACAGGTTTTTGTAAAAACTCAGTATGAGTCCGGTGCAAACAATAACATTTGGTACACGGTAGCGCCACAGATCACAGACAGATGCTGGAATCAGAACAAGGAAAACAATCTCCTGACCTCCTATACTGCCACCTCCTGATTTTGTTGTGATTCATATACTAGCACGCCACCCTGCTTTTTGTCAACCATAATTTTGTAAAAAATGGAATATTTTTATACAGCATGGCAATACTCTTACTGGAAAATATAAGATAAATAGAAAAATAGTACTTACAATAATCACGGTTTTTCGACATATTTTAGGATTCAATACAAGGATAATATAAAAATAAAAGTGAATTTATCATGCGAAAACGGGGGTAGCCATGAAAAAGAAAACGGACAACCTCCTCTTGGCTAGAGAGGAGCTTATGAGCGAGATCGAAGAGATCAAACTTCTTTTGGAGATCGCTCACTCAAACTTTGACAATGCCAGTGATCCTGACCTTGTCGACAGCTGCATTTATGAAATGAATGCGATCCAGTACAAGTATAAGTACCTGCTCAAGCAAATGCGCAAAATGGAAAGTCTCAGCAGTTAAAAACAGGCATGAGTCCCCTCATGCCTGAAAACCACGATTTGCACTTACATCTACACCGATGCTCTCATTTAAATGATTCCTTCCATACGTAAGTCCTGCATAGATCGGCTGTGCATTCTGCATCACCGCACTGGAATCATCCTGCGCCGCCACCTCTTTAAAGGCGGGAAGTAATTTCTCTATGATATAGACAGCATGTTCAAAGCGTTCACTGTCACGAAGAGCCACCCCGTGGCAAAGCTCATGATACGAATATACATAAAGCCTCCGCAGATAGTGGGAAATCTCATAACTGAAATCAAGGCTTCCCATAAGCTCTGTGAGAAATCCTTTTGCCCGGTCGATCTCCCGCCTGCACTCTGCGATATTTCCCTCTGTGAGAAGCTTCGTCCCCTCAGAAACGCTGTCCAGAAATGCCTCATAAATGATCACTACAAGTTCACTCCGGTTCGCCTGCGCCACTCTTGCCGCATAGGCATTTAATTTTTCTTTATCCAATATCGACACACCTTTCTTCCCTGATCTGGTCAAATCTTTCGGCTGCCATCATTAACCCTGAAGAAGCTGTAAGATCGTCTGCGGCCTGTTGTTCGCCTGTGCTAACATCGACGTTCCCGCCTGACTGAGTACACTGAGCTGTGTAAACTCGGTCATCTCTTCCGACATATCCACATCCTCGATCCTCGAGCATGCCTCTGTAAGATTCTGGGACGTTACATCAAGACTGGCTGTCGCCGAATCCAGACGGTTCTCATAAGCACCGAGTTTGGCACGGATTGCCGATACCTCCTCGATCGCCGAATTAAATTTGCTGATAGAATCGCTTGCTCCCTCCTGCGTACACACGTTGCAGTACTGGATATTAAGGGACTGGCACGTTACCGGTGGAATCGAAATATCGATCGTCTGTCCTTCGTTCGAGCCGATCTGGATCGCTACGAATCCGGCATCCAGTACCGTCACATCGGCATCCGAGCCCGCTGTCGCACCAGACACATCAAAGATCATGCAGAAACCGTCACGGTCGGATACAGTCACACGCCCTCCCTCGATAAAGGTCGTCGCTGTCTTGGAAAATCCAGAGTCGGTGTCGATCGTAACTTTGGCATCCTGTCCCTGTACAACCGTTCCGCCATCTACGCCAAGCTTAGCTGCCAGTACCGGATTATCTGTCGTCACCTGTATATTATACTGTGTTCCATATAACTTTGACTCAAAGTAAAGAGAAGTCGCATTTGCAAGTTCTTCTTCATTTCCCCCAGCATCTACTGGAATCACATCGATATTCATGCTCTCACAGCAGTCACGGATCTTCGCATATACATCCTCTAGTGTCTCTCCCTCATTTACATCAATGATCTCGCCATTGATCTGCACTTTCCCCGGCTCAGTAAACGTATCCGAAGCCGCCATTCCAAGCGCACCTGTCGTAAATGTCGTCTGCGTCGCGATCTGGTCAACGCTCATGCTGTACGTCGTAAGTGGTACATAGTCGGTCATAGATATGACTTTTACACCAATATTATTGGAGGACGTCTGCCGACAGCAGGAACCGTCAAGGATACTTTTTGTATTAAACTCGGTATCTGTCGAAAGCCGGTCGATCTCTTCTCTCAGCGCATCGATCTCTTTCTGGATCGCCTCTCTGTCCTCCATCGCATAGACACCTGTATTCGCCGCCTGTACGGAAAGCTCGCGGCATCTCTGGAGCATATTTTCCACCTCGGAAAGCGCACCCTCTGCTGTCTGGATAAATGAAATTCCATCCGCACCGTTTCTGGAGGCTCTCTGAAGACCGCGGATCTGCGCCTTCATTTTAGAGGAAATCGCCATACCCGCCGCATCATCTGCCGCCTTATTGATACGGTAGCCAGAGGAAAGTCTCTCAAGGCTTGTCGTAATCCTGTCCTGTGTCCGGTTCAAATGACCACTCGCTGTAATCGCTGCAATATTTGTGTTTATCTTCATCTCTCATCTTCCCTTCTCTGCACATTTTGGATAAAAAGTTTTGCCACCAGATACAATCTGTCATTTGTGGCTGTTTCATCTATTTTATTTCCTAAATGAAATGAATTTCTTTTGCCTTTTGCAAAATCTCCACGCTCCATCGTAAAGCCATTCATTTCCAAATCCTTTTCAAATTCTGTGAAAATTTCCTCAGCTGCTTTTCCGGCATCCTCTTCCTCGCTGGTCATAAAGCCGGAAACCCGCTCGCCACTCACCTTGAAGGTTGCCTGCACCTTTCCAAACCGGGGCGAATCGATCGAAACCTCCACGGTTCCCTTCTCTGACTCTTTTCCCTGTCTGACCGTAATGCTGCAGGCTGTGACGCCATGCTCGGTAACGATCGGAACCTCATATCTCTGAAAGTTCCTGATCTGGTGATAAAAGGAAATGCTGCCCGCCATGACTGCGATATCCCGGATGCTTTCATAATGTACATCGTCCGCTTCTTTTTGCTCTTGAAGCTCTTCTTCGTGAACCTCGTCCAGTTCCTCGTACACCTCATTCAGCTTCTCCGGATCCTCCATGCTGTCGATCAGCTTTTCACTCTCTTCTCTGGAATAAAGCTTTAGAAAATCTTTGCTTCCCTGTTCCAGATAGGCTTTCATAAGATGGATATTGATCATGCTGTCCGGCAGTTCCAGTTCCTTCAAAAGTTCCATCACCGGATCGCTTCCCTCGGACGCCATCCCGCGGATTTCTCTGGCAAGCTCCTCATAATAAGCTGCTGTCTCCTCCGCCGCCTCTTCGCTGTTTACGCACTCGTCAAGAATGACCTCTAAGGATTCGCCCATATATGTATCCGACCGCTCCTTTAAAACAGCCGGCGAGAGTTCTTTCTGAAGCTTTGCCACCACACTGCCGCCAAATGCCGCGCTGATCTGGTCGCTAATGCTCTCCCCGGAGGAAACGACTTCTTTTAATCCTCCAAACTCATCATCAATCTTTCGGTCAACCCCATTTACCCGACGGGTTCGCACCGCTGAGAGCAGAGATGAAAATGACAGCTCTCTTCCTTCCTTTACTAACTGTCCGATCACCGCACCGTCACTTTTTTCAACCTTATCCAAAAGACGGTAAATACCGATCATACTCTTTCTCTCTTCGCTTGTGATCGCACCGCTGTGATCCAGTTTCCATAGGTATTTGCGGAAAGAAATGTCTTCCTGTTGTATTTCCCCGCTGATCTCCGTTACCTTATCCCCCAATTCGTCCAGATTCATCTCCAACGGATTTTCCTGTCTCCGTATCAGTTCTGAAACCACCTTCGGGGTGAGGCTCTTGACAAGCGTCGTTACCTTATCATCGTATTCTTTCATCGATAAGATGTTTTCCTTCGTGAGCGGCATCCGGTTATATGCCAAGATCCGCACCGCGCGCTCATTCGCCGCTGTCGTATCCAGTTTCAGATCAAGCAAAATATCATCCACATTGGAAAATGCTTTCGTGATCGAATCCCCCAAGTCCTTTCTGACTTCTGTCCCGACGGTCTCGTACGATTCCGACGCCGCCTCCATTTGGGTTCGAAGATTATTTCCCTCTTCTGCGATCTCTTGTATCGTATTCGTGTCTGCGGCAGCGATCGTTCTTCCATACACTGCTGCCGGCGCCGCCAAAATATCCGCTCCGGCACGAAGTGTCTGCGCCGCAAGCTCTGTATTCGCAAGGTCAGCCTCCACTCCGTTTTCCGTCAAAAACTTCTGGCATGCCTCCTGCTCCATCTTTTTTAACTCTTCCACAATCTCTATGAGATTCTGCACCTCCAGATGGATTCCTTTGTTTTCCATCGTACGGGCAGCATCGATCGTCATCGTCAGCCGGATTTCCTCAAGCTGTCTCTTCGCAGTTATGAAATCCGCCTCCGTGACAAATGTTTTCCGCAAGGCAGCGTCGTCTGTCTGCTTTAATGCCTCCAGTTTACGTCCGGCTTCCTCACGGGATATATTTTCAAGCTCCGCTTCCTCCGGAAGAATCCCATCCATTACCTCGTCTGCGATCCTCTCCGCAAGAACCTCCGGCGGAACATCCTTTAACTCCTCCAACGTCTGGTACGCCCGAATATTCTCCCCTGTCACCGGCACATCATTTTCATAGAGCCACTGAGCAGTTTCCAGATTTTTCTCATCCGCTTCCATTTCGCTGTTTTCCAGTATCGCCTCTGCCTGCTTCTGCACCGCATCAAAAGAAGCACGGTTCGCTGTATATGTACTCGTAGCAGTCACCGCGCTGCTGTTGTTTATATCTGCAGGCGTAAAGGAAAGATCATTTTCAAGAAAATACCGGATCGAAGCATCCGACATTCCCGCCACTTGGGACGCCATCTGTGCCGCCTCCATGATGCGGTTCTCGATCTCATCAAAATATTCTCTTTCCTCTTTGCCCTTTTCAACCTGTCTCTGGACAGACTCCTCCCTCTCATGACGCTGGCTTTTTACCCTCTCCACCGCACGCTCTAACGAAGAAGCAACATACTCTTCCAAAAGAGAACCATCCTCTTCGATATCATGAGCATCTTTTCCTGTCATGCTCTTGCTGATAAAGTCCGCCGGATCAAATTCCTCCGCCGGAAGGGTTTCCCTTACTTCTTCCAATATGTCGTTCTTTTCTGCACCGGTATATACGATACGGTTCTCCATTTCCTTTTGTACCGTACAATCCTTTGTATACTCAATCCCCACATGGGAGATACTGCCTTCCGTGGCATTCTGTACCGACACCCCTAAGCCCTTTGCATAGTCCGTGTCTTTAAAGTCAATGGAAATCTTGTTTGCATTGATGATCATAGATTTCTCACTCACTCTCCGAAAAAATTAGCTACTATATATTTCGGATGATTCGCAAAAACCTTTAGTCCCACAAACCAGATAAAAAATCCAAAAACCATGACCCATACCGGACATCGTCCCCGCCGGTGAGCAGCGATTCGTACTCCTCTTCCGTAAGATTTTCCTTAAGTTTCTCTTTGGAATCCTCCGGTACTACCTGATAGGTACTGTCCACTAGGCACAGCGTCGGATACATGATGCACCACCAGTTTTTTCCCTCGGATTTTCCAATATTTACCTTTAAGGCTTTGTACTCGCCTGCCGGAAATGTCATATCCCCATACTCTTTCACCGGAAAATAGCAGGTTCCCAACTCGGCGTTTACCTCATAGTCATAACCCCGTTCTTTTATGTAACGGTCTGCTTTCTCTTCAATCTCCCTGAGATGATTCCGCAGGGTCTGCTGTGCCATTACCACAGATGTATCCCCCCGCAGCTCCTCCCGCAGAAGATCTACGATTTCCTCTTTTACTTCCAGTTTTAATTCCTGATCATCCTCGCTGTCACTATTTGCCACCACATGCAGGCGGATCACCTGATCGGCAATGTCTTTTTGCATCTCCTGCTGCTCCATTTTCTTTCCATAAAAATGCATCAGTACACAAACGGATATCACCGCCGCTGCAAATGCAGCCTTTTTTATCATGTCTTTCCATGTCTGCTTTTCCACTTTTTTACCTCCTCAGATGCTTTTCTTACATTTTTTCCAAATATCTCTTTTTTATTCACAAAATCTTTGCTATAATGAACGAAAAGCATGAATGCAGCACCAAATCTGCCCATGCGAAAGGATGTGCAAAGTATGGACTCATTATGGATCAATGCTCCGGCAAAGATCAATCTCGGTCTGGATGTTCTCCGAAGACGGGAAGACGGTTATCATGAAGTAAAAATGATCATGCAGAGTATCCGGCTTTTTGACCGCCTGACTCTGACAAAGACGGGAAAACCCGGGATACACCTTCATACCAACCTGAAATTTCTCCCCGTAAATGAGGACAATCTTGTGTACAAAAGCGCAAAACTTCTGATGGATGAATTTGAAATCCATGACGGACTTGATATCCGTCTGGACAAACGCATCCCTGTCGCCGCCGGTATGGCGGGCGGAAGTACGGACGCCGCCTCCTGTATGCTCGCCCTGAACCAGTTGTTTCATCTGAGACTGTCCGACCGCGAGTTAATGAAACGAGGCGTTGCCTTGGGCGCTGATATTCCGTATTGCATCATGAAGGGAACTGCCCTGTCGGAAGGAATCGGAGAAATCCTGTCACCCCTCCCGCAAGCTCCCGACTGTTTTATCCTGATCGCAAAACCAAGCTTTCACATATCGACCAAATTTGTTTATTCAAACCTAAAACTTGATGAGGAAACCGTACATCCCGACGTCGATCTCATGATCGACTGCATCCGCCGGAAAGACTTGTACGGTCTGTGCAACAATATGGCAAATATACTTGAAACCGTGACGATCCCGAAACACCCGGAGATCAATGACATTAAAAAAACCATGCTTGATCACGGCGCCGCCGGCTCACTTATGAGTGGAAGCGGCCCAACGGTTTTTGGTATTTTTGACGATCTGGACAAAGCCAAAAAAGCGAAAGAGGCGTGCCGAAAACTGCCTTACCGCTGTTTTGTATTTGTGACAGATCTATACAGATAAAAATATTTATTAAAAAGGAGGATACTATGATTTTTAAAGACACAAGGAAATTACTTATTATCACTCTGGCTCTTCTTGCACTTTCCGTTAGCGCTGTCTTATCAGGAGATAAAGTGCCGAATGCACAGGCAGAAGAAACAGAGCCATTGACAATCACGGACGAGTCACTTTTTGAGACAGAGTATGTGGACAACCTCTTGACGATTACAGGTTTCCATCAGCCGGAAAGCGGAAACAACCTGACACAGATCGTTGTTCCAGCCGCCATCAACGGACAAAAGATTCGTGCCATCGGATCAAGAGCTTTTGCCAATGCCGGAACCAACATCCACAACCTGTATTTGCCAGATACTCTGGAAAAAATCAATGACGAAGCATTTTGCTCCTGTACGCTGTTGCAGATTGGCAGCTACACATATGATATTATCGGGGAGACCTTTGCTACAGTAGAATCCGCCAGTGCGGAAATACCATTTGTCGAAACACCAACGATCGACGCCAGCTCGCTAAAAAAGACGGAGTCTCAACTTCCATCAAGTCTAAAGGTAATCGGACAGAAAGCATTTTATGAATCTTCCGTAAACAATATCATAATCAATAGTCAGGATCTTATCATCGGCGAAGAAGCTTTTGCCAGCACTGGAAATCTGGACAGTATTATAGTAAATGAAGGGGCATCTGTCATAGAAATCAAAGAACGTGCATTCCAGAACAGTGGAAATCTCCATCGTTTTTTGGTAAATGGCACCGTCGCCAAAATTGGAGTACGTGCTTTTGAAGGAGCCGGAAACTTAAACGAGTTAATCGTATCGAATACCGGAAGCATCTCCGTTATTGAAGAATATGCGTTCCAGAACTGTAATAATCTCCATATAGTAACTTTGCGGGGATCGCTTTCTTCAATTGGAAAAAATGCTTTCTGCCAGTGCGGAAATATGAATGATCTGGTCATTGATTCAACCACACCGTACACCATTGGCGAATATGCATTCCAAAATAATGCCAATCTTCACAATGTTACGCTCTCCAATGGAATCGAGACGATCGAAAAGGGAACATTTGAAAACTGTACCAACATGGAATATGTATACCTTCCTGATTCTTTGAAAACTATTGAAGAAGACGCTTTTAAAAATCTTCCGAATCTTAAGGAAATCACGATCAATGAAAATGTAGAACTTGCGCCAAATGCTTTTGCCGGTGCAAGCGGTTCTACACTGGGCGCTCTTGCAAGCACAAACAATGCAAGCGCAAAAGCTCTGGCAGGCGTGACGTCAACACCTGAACCTGAACCGGTTGTCACTACACCCGTTCTCTCGATCGCCCCTCCTCCCACAGTACCTCCTGTAACTACGGTCAAGGTTTCCGCCGTCAAACTGAAAAAGGCGAAGGTGAACAAGAAGAAAAAGAAGGTAACTCTGACTTGGAGTAAAAACAAAAAGGCAAGCGGCTATACGATCTACAAAAAAGTTGTGAAAAAGGGAACAAAGGCTAAGAAAGCAAAAAAGATCAAATTTGTGAAAGTTAAGAACGTGAATAAAAAGACGTTAAAACTGACCCTTAAACTGGCAAAAAAATCCACGACATGGTTTTACGTAAAAGCATTTGTAAAAACAAAAACCGGCGGTAAAACTGTAACCACTTACAGCAAGGCCTCCAATACAAAAAAAGTTGTGGTAAAATAAGTTTTTACAAACTTATTAGCGAGTTGCTACGCAACATCGGTATGTGCAAAAAAATATCAATCAAATAAATACAGCCAGAATCCGTGAAAACACCGGCAAAATATTTTCATGGTTCTGGCTTGTTTTTTCGTTCATATTCTAGCGGAATCCCATATCATACTCCCCTTCCACATCAAGAGGCACACCTTCATCCTTTACTTTCTCGACCAGACGGAACTTCATCTCCTTTAACTCCGCGCCGCTCTGGGCAAAGTGCAATCTTACCACGACATATTTCGTCGCCATGCACACCCTTTTTGTGATCTGGCTCCACTGCCCGCCTGTCCCGTTAAATGTAATAACCCCAATCGGGACACTCTGTGTAAACACCGTCACCGGAATCTGCGCCATCGCTTCAAGTTCTGACCGAAATACGATTTCCATCTCATAAATTCCCTGATTCCCGATCGACAGGGCAAACACATAGTTAGAATCCTTAGACGGGTCGACATCTGCAAGCGGTATCGTCGTATTTTCGCTGACGTCAAAATACACAATATCCTCCAGTTGAAAATCCTCCGCCTCCTGCGGCCGGTTCACCACATCAACTATAATTTCCTCCCCGATACTCCGCAGATATGCCGGAGTGCTGATGAGCTGCCTGCAAATATTTATTGCATTCCGCTGTAATTCACCTCTCGTAAGCCGGCACGCCGCCAACTCCTCAAGCGTGTTGTCTGATGTACAATTTTTACTTCCGTCCGGACAGACCATATACAAATCGTTCTGGGCTTTCGCCATCGCCGCAAAATCATTTCCTTTTGCCTCCCCGCTCTGCCCCTGACTGCTGATCTTTGCCCACCAGTCGGTCATGACGATTCCGGTAAATCCCCATTCTTCCCGCAGGATTGATGTGTTTAGTTCGTACCGCCCGGCAGTCCACACTCCGTTCAGTGCCCCATACGTCGTCATGATGGAATCCGCGCCACCCTCTCTGACTGCAATCTCAAACCCCTTGAGATAAATTTCCCGCAGCGCCCGTTCCGAAATTACCGAATCCGTCTCCGTCCGCTTTGTCTCCTGATTGTTGCCGGCAAAATGTTTGATCGTCCCGGTCACTCCGGCACGCCTTAGTCCCCTGATCTGGGCGGCGGCCATTTTCCCTGTGAGATACGGATCTTCAGAAAAATATTCAAAATTCCGTCCGTTTAATGGGTGTCTGTGAATGTTCATTCCCGGCCCCAGAAGGTTATCGATTTTATTGCTTATCATCTCTCGTCCGGTAAAGGAATATAACTCCTCAATAAGCGGCAGATTAAATGTACACGCCATCAATGTCCCATTTGGCAGGCTAAATGCCTTTAATCCACAGTCGATCCGCATTCCGGATGGGCCATCCGAGCAGCATCCACACGGTATCCCCATTTGCTGCAAATGCTTCGACACCCCGCCATAAGCTGCGGCTGTCCCCGGCGTAACCTTCGGGCTTCCCATGCCCTCGCCCCGGATGATACAAGAGAGATCGTCGTCGTCAAACTGCATGACAAACTGCTCCATTGTGATCTTCTGCTCTGCCGCATCTTTTAATTTATACCCGCGGTCGCCTGTATAAGAAAGCTCTTTCGGAAGATTCTCTTTTCTTTTCTCGGCGTCCCGCTCCCGCCCCGTCGGCACAGGCTCGGAATCCATAAAAACAGAACCGTCTGCATTCAGGCGGGGTCGCATCCTCTCAAAAGGAAGTACCGGCGCCATCTGTTGCGCGTACTTTTTCACAATGACAAGCTCTTTTAATTCATATGACCCTGCCGGCACTGCATCACACACATTTTTTCCCACGTAAACGGTGTATTTTCCGACTTCCAGTACATAGCAGTATGGATTTCCTGTCACCCCGGAATCGTCATACGATGCATACTGATAAGAAGAAATGTTGAATTTCAATCGTTCCGTTTCCCCGGGCTTTATCTCGCCTGTCTTGGCAAATCCGGCCAGCACTCTTGACGCCTTTCCCAATTTTCCCTGCGGTGCCTCCACATAAATCTGCACTACCTGTTTGCCCGCCCTAGTTCCGGTATTTTCTACCATTGTAGACAGCATGATTTCCCCACCCTCTGCACGAAAATCCACCACCCGCTCTGTAAAATCCGTATAAGATAATCCGTACCCAAACGGAAAAAGCACCTTTTCCTTTGCTGCCGTCTCAAAATAACGATACCCAACATAAATATCCTCTTTGTAAAAATTCCTGACCTCGTCGCCAAAATTTTCCGTGGATGGATAATCCTCGATCCCTGCGGCGATCGTGTCTGCAAGATGCCCTGACGGATTTACCCGTCCGGTCAGCACATCGGCTACGCCATAACCACCGATCATCCCGCCCTGCCAACAGTAAAGCAACGCCTGACATTTTGACAGGCTAGGATGCGACATGTCCATAATCCCCCCGGTATTAAAAAGTACGATAACCTTTCCGAAACCCGAAGTCACTTTCTCGATCAAATCCGCCTCAATATCCGACAGCCGGTACGCCCCCTTTTCATCGACATTATCCCTGTCCTCGCCGGCTGTTCTCCCGATGATGATAAGCGCGATATCGTTTCTGGCACTGCACTCTCGGATCAACTCTTCTGTCACCGGCATTTCCGCCTGCGACCACGGTTCTGCCGCCCATCCAAGCCCCTCATCAAAGGGGTTCTCTTCCTCCCATTTGTCGTAGACCGCCAGAAGTTCCGGATCAACGGTCACATCCTTTTCTTCTAAAAGGGCATCCAAAATTCCTATCACTTTTGAGACATTTACCATCCCCCCGGAACCGGTTCCGCTCTTATAATAATGGCGCTGAATCCGCCCAAACACCGCCGCCTTGCTTCCTTTCGCAAGCGGCAGGACATTTTCCTCATTTTTTAACAAAACACAGCCTTCCGCCGCCACCTGCCTCGCTGTATCCGTGTATTCGTTCCAGTCCAATACCATCTTTGCACTCATGCTTTGGGCCTCCTTTGCGAGCAATTTCCTGATACGTCTATTTTCGCTATATATTCTACCTAAAATATAGCATATTTTTATCAAATCTTAAAGCTTTTATTCCAAATCTCCATTTATGTCGACAACATTCGACACACTGCTAACGCATTTTATGTTATACTTTAAAAAAGCTATCGGGAGGTAAAAACTAATGAAACAGTTATGGAAAAAAATCATACTTTTTACAATGATGTTTTCTCTTATTTTACAAGGTACGATCAGCAACGCCCATTCCGGAAGAACTGATGCCTCGGGAGGGCATCATGATTACAAAAACGCAAGCGGACTAGGCAGTTACCACTACCATCACGGTTATGGCCCCCACCTTCACCCAAACGGATCTTGCCCCTATGAGACCACTTCCAAACCAAATAAGTCACGACAGGAAACAAAAAAATATCAAAAAATGTTAAATGCACTTGGGTATACATGCGGTACTCCTGATGGCATACTTGGTTCTAAGAGCAAAAGCGCAATACGAAAATTTCAAAAAAAATATAATCTTGCGGTAACAGGAACTTTTAATAAGAAAACGAAGAAAAAGATAAAAGAACAGTATACTTCCAAATATTAACCACGTTCCGCATAATATAGGAATCAGCATTGCCAAATGCACCACTAAGAATAATTTTTACGATCTTTATTAAAAATCTTGATTTTTTCAATAATTATGGTAGAATAGGATGTGTGCAGATATAGTTCATTGGTAGAATGCTAGCTTCCCAAGCTGGAGAGGCGGGTTCGATTCCCGTTATCTGCTTTTTAAAAGACTGAAAGCATGAAATATGTTGTTTTCAGTCTTTTTTTATTTTCTGTGGTACTAATTGGGGACTTATTATAGAGTGCGGTAATTTTTTGAAAAGTTTCGATTGAACCTTTTGCATAAATATGATAGTATTTTTATACGGAAAAGCCTTATGACAGGGTGGTAGCCTCCCAAGCTGTCACTGTAGATTTAGCCAGTGCAACCATTGGTTCACTAGACTTACAACAGATGGGAGGTGGCGCTGATGACGGATCTTCCTGATACGGTTGCCACAAAAGAATTAGCAAGCTTATATTATCAGAGATGGAAAAATGTCATACCTTAAAAAATAAAATGAAATTTGAGGGCGTGACAGGGAAAGCGTCCGTGTACGTGTACCAAGATTTCCGGGCACAGGTTTTAGTGTACAACATGGTACAAGACATCCGAAACAGTACAGACGAGGAGGCTGCAGCAGGGGACGTGAAAATGGAAATAAATATTCCATGCACATGAATGAAAATGTGGCGATCGGTCTTTTCAAAAAGGCCATGCTGAAAATCCTTCTAGAACCGAAAGAAAAAAACCGCATCCAAAAATTAGACGAACTGCAGGAGGAAATGGAACGATGTGTCCTGTGAACAAGGGAACTGCCTAGCAAAGAACGCAGAAAAAATACATCCAATAAATATAAAAATAATCAAAAAAAGCCATTTTTAAAATACCCATACTTCTTCTAAGGCGAGATTATGGACATTTTTTATGAGCTGTTTAAAAAAGATTTTATAAAATGATCTAGATGTGCAGCAGAGATTCTTAAGTTTATGATGTTGGGCATAGCGGTGGTTTATTTGTTTCCCAAAGTTCCGTTTCTCTGTTGAGAAACTCCACAATGTGAAACAGGCTAAGGCCTAACAAAAATAAGCCGAGGGATTTTCATTGTGAAAACCTCTCGGCTATGTAAAATATTATAATTAAGGGATACTGAAAAACTGAAGTTTGTAGATGTGATTATGCTCGTCCCCAAATCCAAAATAGAATATTTCTTCAAAGCTATTTATGTTCCTCATATAATCTTTTCATGCAGTCTCTACAATCAAATTCATCATCAAATGGATAAAACAACTCACCGCAGAAAGTACACTCACGTAAATCTTCCAATTTATACTTCATTCCACAATTAAAACAAAAATATGAATCGTTTGCTTTAACCATACTCTCACAACCACAATCTGGGCATGTGTATAACGGAAATTCTCCTCCATGATGACCTACTTCATATTCTGATATATGCAAAACATTTTCGATATATTTCTTAGCAACATTCATTGAATCATCAGAATACCCACAAAAATAACATTCACATTTTGCATCATCATCTCCATGTCTTAGAAGTTTCTCTCCACATTCTGGGCATTCAATTAAATTTTCTTCCAAAGTAATATTCAACGCTCTTGAAAGTGCTAGTTTTACAGCATCATCATGATGACTTTTCAACCCTTTTATCATCACTGTTAACTCCTTGTAATATTCTCTTTCTCTATCTGTCAAACCCTCATTATCTTCTAATAAGTTTATGTTTGATGGAATTTCAAACTCTTCATAATTCTTTCCAAGAAAATCTACAATAACTTCAACCGCTTTATTTATTATATTTTCGATAGCCTTTGGATTATTGTTAATAAATCCATGTTCAAATCTGTTTCTTGCATCTCGTAACCCCTTTAAATGCTCCTTCTGTTTTGCATCAAATAAATAACCACACATTTTTTCTAATCTATCTATTGCTGTATTGCTATCTACAGTTTTCAACGAACCATCTTTATAGCTCTTTTTTGATGCCTTATTCATGTCATCAAAAATATACGTCCAATGTTCAATATTTAATCGACTCTTGAAAACTAATTCAATCCCAGATGATAAATGCAATAATGCATACTTTAACTCTCTGTCTTGTATACTTTCTTCAATATTCCCCTTCTCTGCTTTTTGAAGATGTGAAATTCCTGATATAATAAAATCCATTCCATTCTCTAACATTGAATACTGCATCTTATCTCCTCCATTTATCCTACAGCCTATTCCACTCTATTTATTTCTAACATTCTATTTACACAAGCCTTTTCGATAGCGTAAATTTACTGTAGGAAAACAAAAGGCCAACTGCACCTGAGATGTGTTCCAGACTGATTCACTATCTTTACTATATCACATTTTTCTTTTTTTACAAGTCCCAAATATGATTGAGATAACGATAAAGTAAAATTCTGTAAGTAAAAGTAATTTTCTCATAAATATGCTGACTTTATTATAAAAAAGATTCCAAATGTTTTCTGAATCACGATCTGCTCCAAAACTTCTAAATTAAGGAAGTCCTTTTGTAACAATGCAATGGGGCTTTAAATGGTTTATCATTACTTAAGTAGGAGGAGATGTAGATGAATGATATATACGGGTACGTGCGTGTTTCGAGCATAGAACAGAATGAAGATCGGCAGATGATTGCACTTAAAAAGGCAGGAGTTTCCGGCAGTCATATTTTTATGGATAAACAGTCAGGTAAAGACTTTCACAGAGCGAATTATAAGAAACTGGTATCAATGTTACAGGAGGGAGATTTGCTCTATATCATGAGCATTGACCGTCTGGGGCGTAATTATGCGGAGATACAGAATCAGTGGCGCATGCTTACAAAGGAAATCGGCATTGATATTTGCGTGATAGATATGCCGCTCTTGGATACGAGGAAAGGAAAAGACCTGATGGGAACATTCATTGCGGATTTGGTGCTGCAGATTCTCTCTTTTGTCGCAGAGAATGAAAGAGAAAATATCCGAAAAAGGCAGGAACAGGGGATCGCAGCTGCGAAAAAGCGTGGCGTCCAGTTTGGCAGACCGGAATCTAAAGTACCAGATAATTTTCAAAGCATTGTAAAAGCATGGGAACATGGAAATATCAAAATAGATGACGTTCTGGAAAAGTGTCAAATAAGTAAATCCACTTTTTATCGGAGACTGCGTGAAATGCGGTTAAAGCAAGGAGATAAATCTGTGTAAATATAGGATTTAGAATAGTTTTAGAGTGTCAAAATGTGTACCTTTTGACACTCTAGTTACGTGGAATATTTTACTATATTTTTTTGACATATGCAACAAATTTTTACATATTTTGAGTGATTTTTGAGTGATTCTGAATGAAATATTGTCTAAATTTGATATTTTTATGCACAAATAGGTGTGTAGAGGGATACTGTCAAAAGGTACACTTTATGAAACAAGGAGGGAAAGGATGGGTGATATAGGAACAAAAGAAGCGGCAAAAAGATGGAATGTGACTCAGCAGACAGTACAAATTTGGTGTCGAGAAGGAAAGATATCTGGTGCAACTCAAGACAAAAAAGGTAGTCCGTGGCACATTCCTCGTGATGCACAAAGGCCTAATTAAAGGAACAAATGGCAAAAAGTTAATTCTGAGAATAACAAACAATAAAAAGGAGACAAAGTTTATGAATAAGAAAAAAAGATTATTTGCAGTATTGTTAATTGGTGCTTTAGTTTTATCAATGTTCGCAGGAATGGAAACAGAAGCAAAAAAGAAAAAGAAATTAAAGTTCAATAAGACTAAAATTACAATGAAAGTGGGAAATGAGAAATTTCTAAAAATTAAAAATAATACTGAAGTAAAAAGCGTGAAATGGCGTAGTAGCAATAAAAAAGTAGTAAATTTCGTAACTAAATCCGAGCAGGATTGTTGGCTAGTTGCAAATAAGGTTGGAACTGCTAAAATTACAGCTAAAATAGGAAAAGTGAAATTGAAATGCAAGGTGAAAGTGAAAGCTAGGTCTAAAACATCTAAGGATTCAACTGCTAGAAGACCAATAGTAACAGCAACGCCCGTACCTACTGAAAGTCCATTAACAGAAGCTGATATAAAAGAAAATAGAAATGCATTGAAAAATTATTTGTTAGCATCAGAATTTACACATGATGATGGCTCAAAATATATACTGAGATTGGGACGAACAATATTAGGAGATATGATTACGACTACTATTACATATAAACCACAAGAACAAGTATATGAGTTTCAATATCATGTAACGGGAAGTGGGATAATTAGGACTTCAGAAATTTTGACAATGAAAATAAATGAACAAGATTGGTTAAATGCAGAACTTACTTTTTACTATTATTCTAGCTCAAGGTTTACCAATCAGTATGTTAATTGTAATGCTGTTGCAATAATTTCCAATACAGGTAAAGATTCCACACTTGCTTGGACAGAAACAGAAAGTAATAACATTAATTTAGCTAATAACTGTTTTACAAACAGTTATCAAGAATGGGAAGAGTTACTAAAAACGGCAGGTTTATCTATGGAAAAAATCGGGTTCCTGCGAACATCTGTCTGAAAAATAAAAGTAAATTCTAATTGGAGGAAATAACATTATGAAGCAAGGAAAACGATTAATTGCAATACTGTTAATTGGAAGCTTGGTATTATCTGCGTTTGGAGGAACAAGAACAGCAGAGGCAAAAAAGAAGTTAAAATTTAATAAGACTAAAATTACAATGAAAGTGGGGAAAGAAAAACTTCTAAAAATTAAAAATAATACTGAAGTAAAAAGTGTGAAATGGCACAGTAGTAATAAAAAAGTAGTAAATTTTATAACCAAGTCAGAGCAGGATTGTTGGCTACGCGCACGTAAGACAGGAATTGCTAAAATTACAGCTAAAATTGGGAAAGTAAAACTAACGTGTAAAGTGACAGTAAAGAAAACTTCTGATTCTTCCTCTGGCAACAAAAAGGAAGTTGTAAAAAAATATGGCAGTGTGTCCGGAAATGTCACATATTATTATAATAAATATCGAGGAGATGTGGCAGATACAAGAGCATATGTTGCACTGCTACCCTTATCGGGGAGTGCTAAAAACATACCATCCGTTCCTTGGGGAGATCCATCGTATGTAAAGCAATATAACGCTGATGGTGTTTACATGACGCAAGTCGATGGAACAGGACACTATACAGTGAACAGTGTGCTTGAAGGTGATTATATAATTGTAATTGTTTCTCGTCATACAATAGCGGAAGAAGGATGGCATGATAGAGAAACTTATATATCTAGATTTGCTAATCTTATATCACCGTATCTTAGTGTTGAAAATGTAAAAATATTATGTGATGTTTTCTTTTCGATATCAGGATATAAATATATAACCGATACCGTTAGTGTTAGAGAAAATGAAAACTATGTGTATGGATATGATTTTGGAATAACATATATATAAGAAGTTTATTGAAATAGGCTTGAAAATTTATGTTTTCAATCACAAGATTTGTGTCTATGCGCTGTTTGACACAAATCTCGTTACTACGAAAAAGCAGCGCAGAAACAGAGCAAAACATGGATCATGAGAAATGGTTTGAGGAGGCCTTAAGTCACATAGATAAAGAGATAAAGACTGGACAGGTGTTTGAAGTAAAGGAATTATTTACCGGAAATAAATGGAATCAGTTGCAACGAGGAGAAAAGCAAAGCTTTGGCAGATATTTTTCCTCTAAAGTTAAAGATGGCGCTTTGACATCTGTTTCACTTCAAGGAGAAAGTAAAAGTCGACATAACATGTATGTAAAAGTATAGCGTCTTTTTAAAATCTTGAAAATTCAAGGGCAGAGCGTTACAGTTTTCTGCCTTTGATTGTCCTTATAGAAACTATTTCAAATACTTTCAATCGTATATTATTAGTGGTTGTGCTGCGTTGCTTGCGAGGCGCGCAGCCGGTGGAGTTCCATGCGTGGACTCCACTTTTTTATATCACTACACAGCAAAAAAATAGCGCCCCGCAAGGCGCTATTTTTCATCATCCCATCAAACAATTTCATTCACTGGCACATCACCCTAAATCAACGACTCATACAATTTCGTGATCTCCTCCACGCTCGTTTCTTTCGGATTTCCGGGGCGGCAGGCGTCATCGTATGCCGACTGTGCCAAGAACGGAATATCCTCTTTCTTTACGATTTCCTTCAAATCTGCCGGGATTCCGACATCTTCGGAAAGCTGTTTTACCGCATCGACTGCTGCCTTGCGGTACTCCGCCTGAGACATTTCATCGACGCCCTTCACGCCCATTGCTCTGGCGATCTCGCGGTATTTTTCACCGGTTGCGTCTGCATTGTACTCCATTACCGTCGGAAGAATGATCGCATTTGCCACGCCATGCGGTGTGTCATACAGCGCCCCCAGCGGATGTGCCATCGAGTGTACGATTCCGAGGCCTACGTTGGAGAAGCCCATTCCTGCGACATACTGTCCGAGCGCCATATCCTCTCTGCCCTCTTTTGTATTTTCAACCGCTCCACGCAGACTTCTTGCGATGATCTCGATCGCCTTAAGGTGGAACATATCTGACAACTCCCACGCGCCCGCTGTAATGTAGCCTTCGATCGCATGCGTCAGCGCATCCATTCCTGTCGCCGCAGTCAATCCTTTTGGCATCGTAGACATCATCTCAGAATCCACAAACGCCACGACCGGAATATCTTTCGGATCGACACATACCATTTTCCGGTTTTTCTCCACATCCGTAATGACATAGTTTATCGTAACTTCTGCAGCAGTACCCGCTGTCGTCGGAACTGCGAAAATTGGTACGGATTTATTTTTCGTCGGCGCTACGCCCTCCAGACTGCGGATATCCGCAAACTCCGGATTGGCAATGACGATTCCGATTCCCTTTGCTGTATCCATCGAAGAACCGCCGCCGATCGCAATGAGATAATCCGCATCTGCCTTTTTAAATGCCTCCACACCGTTCTGAACATTTTCAATCGACGGATTTGCTTTGATATCGGAATAAATCTCATAGCTAAGCCCCGCCTTGTCAAGCACGTCTGTCACCTTTTTTGTCACCCCAAACTTGATCAAGTCGGGATCCGAGCAGATCAATGCTTTCTTAAATCCGCGCCCCTGTGCTTCTGGTGCAATCTCCTGAATTGCCCCCGCCCCATGATAAGAGGTCTCGTTTAGTACAAATCTGTTTGCCATAATCATCTTCTCCTTACTCTATTCTATTTTCTGCTTCCCGCAGAATGATCTTATAGCATTATTATCGCTTATTTTTCTTTTATTTTCAACCAGATTTTGCTTGATTTTTCCAAAATGTCCTCCACTGCACACTCACTAATACCAAAATGACCTCAGATCTTCTTCATCCATCGTACTCCTTACAATCTTCCAATCCGATTCCTTTGTCTCCCGGGCGAGCAAAAATTCCTCCTCCGAATACCTATACCGGATTTTACTTCTTTCCATCTCATCCTCTGTGTCATCCACACGTTTCCTAATATTTACTTTTAAGCGGCACACATCATAAGCCTCTTCCCCTGCCTCCAACACACTCCCCGCCTCATCCAGAGAAATATCCGAATCCTCTTCATTTCCACATTTTGAAACGGAATTGATCGAAACCGGGTCTTGGCTCCTGATATCATACTGGATCATCTGAAAGCGCAGCCCCGCCATCCCGTCTGCATAATCCAGATTCCGATAATAAATATACTGCTGCACCGTTTCTTCCGGAGACAGCCCCCTCAGATCTGCCCGGGTCACAAAACTCGTCATGCATGCTGCGACAACAGTCAGCACTACTACTGCGCCGCTAACCAAAAACCGGCTCTTTCCATCTGCGATCCGCCGCACCCGCCGGGCAAGCTCCTTTCTGCTGCAGCTCATCGTCGTAGCAGTAAAAAAGATATTCTTTCTCACTGCAGTGTCCGCGACAAGATCGACCAATATCTTTCCATAGCGCAGCCTTTTCGCCTCTCCTAGCCTGCGGACAGCCCTTTCATCACACGCCATCTCGGCATCCTGTTTTGACAATACCGCCGCCAGCCAGATCAGGGGATTAAACCAATTTAATGCAAGCACGATACAGCGGATATTTCCCCAGAACAGATCCCGGTGCTTCAAGTGGCACAGTTCATGTACGAGAACATATTCCCGCATTTCCTCATCTTCCGCAGCCTCTTCCGTCAGGTAAATGCCAGCCTTTCCCCTCACCCGCATCACGCATGGGGAAATGATCCCCGGAACTTTATACACCGGATATGGGCATTCACTTTCCGGCACTTGCACCGTGATCCGGTTGTCAAAAAGCTGACGCCGAAATTTTTCATTTACATAGACCGACCACAGGTACACGACGATCACCCCTGCGATCCACAAAACAAAAAACCACACCGGCAACGACAGGGCAAATAAGTCGATCCGCACCGGACTGCTGCCATCTATGACCGAAAGCTGTTCCGGAGCAGTCCACCCACGGACGGCATTTACTCCGGAATTGATCGTGTTTACCGCACTGGTCGGGAAAAGTTTCTGAAAGCTCCCTCCCCTTCTTCCAAGATGCAGCCAAAGCGGAGCCGCAAGATATCGCAATACAACAAGCCCCCACAAAGAATTGATTGCGCAGGCGCTCACCTTTCCCCGGAAGAGCCGGCGGACAAGGCAGATCAAGATAACAAGAATGCTCGTATCAATGATCATGCTCGTCATATTACCGATCATACTGAGTACCCAAAGTACACATAGCATAAATGCTGCAAAAATTGCTACGATCAAAGTCTCCATCTTGTGATTCCCCTTCCGCCCAGACTGTTTTAAAATCTGATGGTACAGACAACCTTTTCATTACCTACTAACTCAAAAATCAGCAAAAACATAATAGCACGGTAGCAATACCTAATAATAACAGAACAATCGAATAAATAATTGTGAAAATCTTATTCTTTGGTTTATTCAAAAATAAAAGTACTAACCCAAGCATAACAGTAATGCAAAAACAAAGAGAGGCATTCATTGTTAAAATAAATTTAGCATCTACTGTTACATTAGAAAATACCTGAAAATTTATACTGATCAAAGAAAATATTGCCACAAAAATTCCCATAAAAGTTAAAATATTGGAATAAATCTGTTGCTCTTTATTTTCGATATCATCCTTCACTTTATGAAAAGATTTAATCCTCTCCCCATATTCATTTTTATACTGACCAAACCCAACATACTGTGTCTCCCCCTGAAAAGATGCGGAATAAGGTTTCTCTGGAATACCTGTCAGCTGCTCAAAAATAATCTGTGCGATCTTATCACCAGACCGAATCGTTATGACATTATTGGAAATATTATGTACTCTCAAATAAGCCCTCGTAGATTCATGCCCCGGATGATAATGCGGGCCATCTACTTTCAAACCCAGACGCATTTTGGAATTTTTCTCAGCAATCCGCCCCATGATATCTTTTGGTATGGATAAAATCTCTTTTGTCTGAATAATAACATATTCACTTGGCGCAAGATCACAAGAGTTTGTTGGTTCATTATCAGAAAGAATGGACTGTATTGTCAGATCATAAGATATCGAATTAACATTTTCTTCATCATATCCTTCCACAATCAGTTCATTTCTTCCTATCCGTTCTTTTATGTCCTTATCTACTAATATCATACGCTGACCTCCATATGTAATAAAACCAAATGCTATATGTTTATAATATAAAGTATATCATTCTTTATTTCTTTTTCAAGGATTATTTTTGTGAACTTATCCGCCCCATTCTTTCCAATTCGATATATGGTGACAAACCGCTCGATTTATGTTAGAATCTAATTGAATTCTTTTAGGGGGAATCTTACTATGAGTACAAATGGCGCAGACCATACCTTGATCAAAAATATTTTAATCCTGTTGGAGCTTCTTGAGAAAAATCATATAGATATCGACCATCTGACAGAAAGCGAGTGGCCGGATGACATTTCTTTGTCTTCGGATCCGCACAGCATCCGCTCTGCCTATGAAGTGATCAATTTTATGAACGAAATGCCCGGTGGATTTTTTATATACCGTGCCGATGGCGATGAAGAAATTATTTATGCAAATCAAGCGCTTCTCCGCATTTTTAAATGCGAAACCCGCAAAGATTTTGAAGAGTTAACCGGAAATTCTTTTAAGGGAATCGTACACCCGGACGATTTAGAAGAAGTCGAGAAAAGTATTTTGGAACAGATCGCTAACAGCAAATACGATCTGGATTATGTGGAATACCGGATCATCCGCAAAGACGGAAGCATCCGTTGGGCAGAGGATTATGGCCATTTTGTACGGTGCGGCTCCATCGGCGATATTTTTTATGTGTTTCTGGGGGATGCGACAGAAAAGAAAGAGCGCCAATTATCAGAGCGGGCAGTCCTGATCAACGCACATGAGAAAAAAGAAGAGCAGCTTCAAATTCTGATCGAAGAATATGATAAAGAGAAAAAACTGATCAATCAGGAACATTTGCGGCGTCTTGAGGTAATCGAAGGACTTAGCGTAAATTACGAATCCATTTTGTATGCCGATCTCGACACCAATAAAATCCTGCCTTACCGTTTAAGCAGCCGGACGGAGCGCCAATTTGAAAAAAAATACCAGCTCTGCGACTTCACTTGGTATGTCTCGGATTATGTAAACACATGGGTTCATCCGGAAGACCGCGAAAGCGTAGCCAATGTCACTGACCCAGAATATATCCGCGCAAAATTATCCGAATGCAAAACGTATTACATCAACTACCGGGCTGTTTATCACGAGGAAGTCCAGTATTTGCAACTGCGTATCGTAAATGTCGGAACGAATGACCATGTCTCCCAGATCGTTATGGGATATCAGAGAATCGACTCTGAAATACAGACTGAAATCGAGCAAAAAGAAATTTTGAAAGAAGCCCTGAATACTGCCAATCTGGCGATCACTGCCAAAAACACATTCCTTTCCAATATGTCCCATGACATAAGAACACCCCTGAATGCGATTTTTGGCTATACTTCGCTCGCCAAAAAACATATTGCCAGCCATGACACCACCACTGTCGCAGATTATCTGGATAAAATCGAGACAGCCAGCAATCAGCTCCTTGATCTTATCGATAAGGTGTTGGAAATATCATGGACGGAATCCGATGACATTCACATTGAGGAAAATGAGTGCCATTTACCTTCTATATTAGAAGAAGTTCAGGCAGTATTACTCCCCCAAGCTTCTGAAAAAAATATTTCCATCTCACTCGACACCAACAAACTCCGGCATCCCAATGTATATAGTGACAGGGACAAGCTCAAACAAATTCTTTTGTATGTAGCCGACAACGCCATCACATATACAAAAAATGACGGAACTGTCACACTTGCCGTCTCGGAATTGGAAAAACTTCCCAACAATTATGTCGTCTGCCAGTTTGAGATCAAAGACACGGGAATTGGAATCAAAAAAGAATTTCTTTCACATATTTTTGAACCATTTGAAAGAGAAAAAAATACCACTTTCAGCGGTATCTATGGTACAGGTCTTGGCCTCACGATTGCAAAAAACATTGTAGAAATGATGGGTGGGGACATCAACGCAAAAAGTACCGTCGGCAAAGGAAGTACTTTTACGTTCACACTCCGCTTCCGCATACAAAACCACTCGCTATCCTCTCCTGAAAGCACAGAGGATCCCGCCGCGCTCCTCGGCGAAAAGAAAATCCTGCTCGTAGAGGACAATGAAATCAATCTGGAGATCGAGACAGAAATTTTCCATGAGTTAGGATTCCACGTCGATACCGCTACAGACGGTGCGATCGCTGTCGACAAGATCGAGCATTCCACCCCCGGCGAATACGCCTTGATCCTAATGGATATCCAGATGCCGGTCATGAATGGGTGGGATGCCACAAAGAAAATCCGGCAGTTAGAGAATCCCGAATTGTCACACATCCCGATCATCGCTCTGTCCGCAAATGCTCTGGAAAACGACAAACGGATTTCCATTGAATGCGGCATGAACGCCCATCTGACAAAACCGCTTAACGTCCCACAGCTTCTTGAAAATATTGAAAAAGCGATGCAGATTTACAAAGAACACAAGACTTGAACCTCGTTTCGTCCGTTTTATCTGCGCCGGCTATTTTGCCGCCATCACAATCCAGTATATCCCGTCTCCTCAATGATCCTCTGCCCCTCCTCCGAACACATCCAGTCGATCAGAAGCGGAATGTTTTGATTTTCATTATCCTTGCGGTAAATCGCATAAAAATGATCCACGATAGGGTATGTGCCTTTTTGGATATTTTCCTTGTCTGGGTAGACACCGTTCAGGGAAAGAAGCTTCACACCCCCGTCGGCAACCACTCCCTCTACATAAAACCGAAAAGAATATCCGATCGCACTTCCCAGAAAACTGTCGTAGTCCGTCTTGATCTCTTCGCCCTCCATAAACCGGAGCATCGCTGTCTGGCTTCCACTCCCCTCATTTCTCTGCAGGGCGCCAATCCTTTTATTTTCTCCGCCAAGCTGTGACCAGTTTGTATATTTTCCCGTATAAATTCCCTTAACCTGCTCGACACTCAGATCGTCCACAGGATTTTTTGCATTTACTACAAATACAAACGCCTCACTCCCGATCGGAACCATTTCCAACTCTACCCCTTTTTCCTCCGCATACGCAAGCTGCTCCTCCGATGGCGCGGCGCAGACGATAACATCCGAAGTCCCGTCTACCACCGCCTGATAGGCTCCCCTTGTATTGTTCATCTGGAGGACGCTGTCCGGGGAAAAATTTTCTCCGTCAAAAATACTACTCCCCTCGGGATATACTGCATTTACAAAAGCGGAAAAAACCGGATACAGTGCCGCCGCCCCATCAAGCACCGGCAGATCACCGGATAGCTGCAGTTCCGAGCGGATTTTAACGATCTGGGAATCCTCCTCAAAAGGAAGATATTTATCCAATTCAACAGACTTCGCCTGCATCCCTTCACTGTAATCACTGACACAACGTCTGGTAAATACCGCATAAATCCCGATATCAAACAGCACAAATAAAAAAATAATAATTCCGATCACCATAAACTGCCGGTATTTCTTTTTCATACTCTACCTCTCGTTTGCGATATAATTTAAAATCGAACATTGACCGTACAAATGGATCGTATACCCGATCAGTGCCGCGGAACTGATGACTCCCGCTGCAAGTAGGATCACCACAACCCTTTTAAACAATTTATCATCCATTTTCTGTCCTCCCATTAAACCAGAATCAACCTAATTTACATATGTTCCATCGCCCGGCTGAACGCCACGAGCAGCCCTATAAATACTGATATAAGAACCACCGTTACGATACCGGACAGGATCATTTTTTTCTTTCTTGATTTTTTTCTTTCCACGGAATCTTTGGGACATACGATAAAAAGAATCATACTTGTCAAGAACCACAAAACCGAAACAAATGGTGCAATCAATATAAATAGCGTCCCGATTTCCAATAAAAGCGGCACTATCAATTCTGATAATTCCATTTTTTACCTCCTCCACTTCACTCTTATTTCTTCATCCTCGTCGATCACCAGATACTTTCCGCAGATTTGGAGATCCATATACGCAGAGTCAAAAAGTTCCGCCAGTTTCTTTTTTTCTTTCCCGGAACGATCTTCCCGCCACACTTCCTTACCCTTCTGATAAAGAATGCAGTCCTCTGTCGCTGCGATCATAAAAACATCCTCCGTCTCGCAAAGCACTTCAATCCTCTTACTTTTACACAAAATGCGGTATGCCAGCGCATGTTTTATTTTTTTGTCCGGTATCCCCAAAACAGAATCCCACGCATTCACCACACCGTATATTACATTTCCCTCCTGATATTCATCCACATCACAAGTCAAACCCCGCAGACCCTTTTGCTCCAGCATTTTCCCAACAATCCTTGTCCACTCCGTCTGCACCTTCGCATCTAATTCTTTTCCCGCCTCCAGCCGGTAACTATTTTCCTCATCATAATCAGGGATAACCGGATTTGTAGAAAAATATCCCTCGTGTTCATACAGCACCTCTCCTCCCACATGGCAGACCCCGCTCTCATCCGCCTTGCAGGTCTGTATTTCCCCACTTTCAAAATCACGCTCTGCAATATACCGGTTTGCATAATACCCATCGATCACCCCCGGCTCATTTCCCTCCGTTTCATTTCCGAAAAATAAAATCCCATCCCGGCAGGTCATCAACCCAACCATCCCAACCGCCTTTCTCCCAACAACCTTGGCATGATAATCCACCTTTACGATCCTGACGCCATCATCGCCAAGCACATAAAAGAAATCATCCCCAAGCGCGATCTGCTCCGGATCAACTCCCAACTCCTTACTTGTGAGCCGGACGGTTTCCTTTCCATCATATGTACGTATCACAACCGCTTCGGAATAAAAATCAACCATCCCCTCATACTTATCATTACAGGCACACTGCGCATCATTATATATTATCGCGCTGCTGTCTTCATACGAAAACGGAACGACGATAAGATAAATAAATACAAATACACAAAGAAATGCAGCCGCCAAGATTCCGCCCGTCACGATTGCCTGCTTCTTCTTTTTCTTTACAGCAAACGCCCATACCATCACCGCCATGATCAGGAAAATGCTGATGATCAAATCTACAATATTGATCATTCCCATGATCGTCGGGCCGACATCCTCGGAATTGGTTCTATGGAGTTCCTCGACATACATACGGTATCCGATCCAGCTTTTTACCTGTGTGCTGACGACCAGAACACCATCCAGCACAAGCATTTTTTTCATGCCAGAGGTAAACTTGTAATTCGCGCCAATAAGAAGAAACGTCGCAATCATTCCCCATGTCCATCCATAAAGAATGCCCACGCCCAGATTGACTGCAAGCAAAAACCAAAAACTATATTTTTTCCATCTTTTCATAGGCACTCATCTCCCAAAAACTATTATAGTAGATTTCACGCCAGAAGTCTATTCCTATATAAAAAAGCCCGAAACCTTCCGTTCCGGACTTTTCCCGCCAACACAGGTTATGCATTGGCACTAAATAATTAATACAGCAACTTTTGATTTCTTGGCGTCTTTTAAAAGACTGTTCAAAAAATCAGAAATCTCGCTGCTACTCATATTTTTAGCAAAACCAGATTCATTGATTGAGTCAACAATGATCAATTCCGAATTTTCCGAATTGACAAACTTCTTAGCGGCAATCAGGGCATCGCCCGAATTACATTCCACAACCGTAAGATAGTCATGAATGATATCATGTGCTTTTGCCTGCGTCCGGGTGTATGCATTTCCACCGTCAAGATACATAATGTTGGCTCCGATTATTTCTTTCTGTAGGGAAGAAATAACCGTGAACGCTAACTGTCTGCTATTCATACGCATCTCTCCTTCCTGTTTTTTATCATACTCCCGGTTTTTTAAATCGTCAATAAAAAGAAAATAAAATTTTAGTTAAGAATGGTAAATAGTTTGGCATAGAAAAAAGGAAGTACTATCTTTCGGTACTTCCCATGCTTACAAAAATGAGGCATCGGGGACTCGAACCCCGGACAACTTGATTAAAAGTCAAGTGCTCTACCACCTGAGCTAATGCCCCGTTTAAATTAAATCATGTCTCTTAATATAAAAAACATACAATGCCCAGAGCCGGAATCGAACCAGCGACACAGGGATTTTCAGTCCCTTGCTCTACCAACTGAGCTATCTGGGCTTTTCGGATAAATTGCGGGGGCAGGATTTGAACCTACGACCTTCGGGTTATGAGCCCGACGAGCTGCCTGACTGCTCTACCCCGCGACAAAATTAAGATTTGTATGAAACCTTCATCCATCGTATGGTGACACAAATCACACCCGGTTTAACCGGCGGAATTTTCATTCCGTAATGGGCGGAGAAGGATTCGAACCTTCGAAAGCGTAGCTAACAGATTTACAGTCTGCCCCCT
>JAMPFC010000070.1 GCA_023664685.1 Roseburia sp.
TAAGCCGTACCGCCTAAAGGCGGTGGATTTAACCCCACGCTTGGAAATTAAAAAAGGTATATTCGATATGGGTTTGTACGAATCCACCGAAATACAGAAAGAATACAATTACTGCGTATTCCATGAATGCACAGAATATAATTGGTGAAGTAACAGAACAAAGAGAAAATTATGATCTGCTTACAGTACTTACGATTGGTCTTGGCGGTGGTCATGGCGATAAGAATTATGAGGGACTTTTAAAAATGCTAGGGGTTCTATTATCAGATGAAGTACTGCCGGAAGAGAAAAAGAAAATACTGAAAAGTGAGTTTAACATAGCAATGACAAAGACAATGGAAAGAGAGGCGATGGAGATGTGTAATCTTTCACAGGGAATCGTTGACAGAACTACAATCAATCATATTATTAGTATAATGAGAAATTCGGATATGTCTGAAGAACAATGTATGGATTTGTTAGATATTCCGCAAGAGCATCGGGAATTGTACCATATGATGTTACAGGACAAAATGGAAGTCAGCCAAGTATGACATAGAGCCAACTTTTTTCAAATCTATGCATTGCAAAAGAAGCTATGCATAAAATTCCTCTGTTTACAAATAATACTATCAGATTTGATACAAAACAGTAAATGGAGGAATGTTAGGATGAAAGCAACAGGAATCGTGCGTCGGATCGACGAACTTGGAAGAATCGTTATACCAAAAGAGATACGAAGGACACTCCGGATACGCGAGGGGGATCCGTTGGAGATATTTACGAATCACGAGGGCGGAGTTATATTAAAGAAATATTCGCCGATCGGGGAACTTGGCGAGATGGCGAAGGAATATGTGGAATCGGTGGCAAATGTGGCAAAATGCACCGTATGCGTGGCAGATCGGGATCAGATCGTGGCGGCTGCCGGACCTGCTAAAAAAAGTTATTCCGGAAAAGATATCCACAAGGAATTGAAGCAGTGTATCGACCAACGGGCAAACCTTTTGTCGACGGAGAAGAAGGATTCGCATTGCAAAGTGGTTGAAGATGGGGACGATGAGGAAAATCAGGCGATCGGAACGATCGTATCGGAGGGTGATGCGATCGGGGCGGTGATCCTCTTATCCAACGATAATAAAAAGAAGTTTGGCGAATTTGAGGAAAAGATGGCATTGTGCGGAGCTAATTTTCTGGGAAGGCAGATGGAAAGCTAGTTTGACGGTACTAATTTAAAAAGAAAGTGTGAACAATATGTAAATATTACCGATTCTATGGTAAAAACAGTAAAAAACCTTGACAAATGCCTAAAAAAAGGGTATAAATATGTTTAGTAGGTTTACAGGGATTGTAGGTTTACAAAAAAATCAAAGTAAAAATTACGAGGAGGATATCATCCATGAATAAGACAGAATTAGTAGCAGCTATTGCTGATCAGGCTGAATTATCTAAGAAAGATGCTGAGAAAGCATTGAAGGCATTTGTAGAGGTAGTTACAGATGAGCTTAAGAAAGGCGAGAAAATTCAGTTGGTAGGATTCGGTTCTTTTGAAGTTACAGAAAGAGCAGCAAGAGAAGGAATTAACCCGCTCACAAAGAAACCGATGAGCATTCCTGCTTCTAAGGCGCCTAAGTTTAAGGCTGGTAAAGCACTGAAAGATGCTGTAAATGCATAATTTCTGTGTTTGAACAGGTAAGATCGAATTAGAACGTCGATTCTGAAGCTTTCAGAATCGGCGTTTTTTAGCTGACAGGAAACTTTGGCGGTCAGTTCTTTTTAAATTTAATGTATGCGGAGGAGAATAAGATGCGACTAGATAAATACTTAAAGGTATCGAGGCTGATCAAGCGCAGGCCTGTAGCAAATGAGGCGTGTGACGCCGGACGTATCCTTGTGAATGATAAGGTGGCAAAGGCATCCCTGAACGTGAAGCCGGGGGACATCATTGAAATCCAGTTTGGAAACCGAAATACAAAAGTAGAGGTGCTGAGCATCGAGGAAACGTATAAGAAGGATGAGGCGAAGGAGCTTTATCGGTATTTGTGATTTGGGAACGAAAAGTCCCTTTTCCATCAAAAGCGATACAATGTGAAAAAACAATCAACGCCGCAGCGGATGCACGAAAACATTCCACTGCTTTGTTGATTGTTTTTTGCACATTGTGCTAGTCGCTTTGATTGAAAAGGGATATCATAATCCCTACCACTCTCTCATATAATGTGGTAAATGGTTTTTTGAGGTGACGGAGATTGCAGGATTCCCAGAAAAACAGATTTAGCCATTATTCGGATGCGAGGGAGGATGGCGGGGGCAGCAGGCATGATGTGAGCATGGCAGACCGCAGGAAGGCCACAGTGTCAGGGGTAAAAGAGGTCATATCCTTTGACAGCAACGAAATCCTGCTTGAAACGACGCGGGGCATACTGGGATTTCACGGAGAAAACCTTCACGTAAAGCGCCTTACCCTTGAGAGAGGCGAGGTGGATCTGGAGGGGGAGATCAACGATCTGAAATATTCAGATGCCCACTCGGTAAAAGATGCAGGATCATTTTTTGGAAAGCTGTTTAAATAAATGGCAGAGATCAAAGGTCAACTCATTTTTTTGCTAGGGTCGTTTCTAAGTGGTGTGGCTGTGATGCTTGCGTATGAGGCGGTAAATATATTCCGGGGACTTTTCCGGCCCCGGGCTGTCGGAAAGTTTGTCGCCGATGTGCTTTTTTTTACTGTGAGCGCAGTGTTTGTGTTCCGGATGATCTTTTTGTGCAACAATGGCACGATCCGGAGTTTTTTTCTGTTTGCCTTTGGAGCAGGGGCCATTTTGTACCGGAAAACCTTTGGAACCCTCATATCCGGGTTCGTCGTGCGCCTGATCCGGCGGGTGATTCATGCAATTTCCAGACCATTTGTTTGCTTTTGTAGAAAAATACTAAAAAAGTTCAAAAAAAATGAAAAAAAACCTTGAAATTTACCAAAAAAGGCTCTATAATAACAATTACACACTTGTCTATAGCTGTAGAAAATACAGTTGTAGAATAAAAGGAACAAAAGGACAATGGGCAAACAAAAATAGACAAAGTTTACAAAACAGAATCAATTGATAAGGCGGGCAACGATCCGTCTGTGGGAATGGTGATCTATATGAGAAAAAGAAGAAGGAAGAACCGTGCCGGGTTATTTCTGGTTATGACGGTTGTCCTGCTCTTCTGCGGAACTCTCGCAATCCATAGTATTTCCCTGAAAGCCGACTGCCAGACACTACAGGAACAGAAGCAGGAATTAGAGGCAAAAAGGGATGAACTGGAGAGGGAAAAGAAGTCGATCAAAGAGCAGGAAGCATATATGCAGACAAACGAATATGTCGAGCAGGTAGCGCGGGAAAAGTTTGGTCTTGTATATGACAATGAAATAATTTTTAAGGCCGAATGAGAATCATGTCGAAAAGTTTTTTTGACATGGTTCTTTTTTTGACAAAATCTGATATCAAAATTGTCTATACTTATGTTTACTACAGTTGTAAACGGAGGGATGATGATGATTCAGGGTGCGATATCAAAAAAGCGGTGGATCTTGCAGGCGGTGCTTGGATTTATGCTGGGGCGTGTGTGGCTGTTTTCCATGAACCCGTTTGCGCCCGCCTATGTCTGCGCGGCGGTGGTCTGCCCAAAGAGCAGGACGCCTGCGCTTTTAGCGGTACTGGTTGGCGTACTGACAGAGGCGAGGGGAATGGATTTTATCCAGTATATTATTTTGATCGTGTTGACGGGGTTTGTGCAAAAGGTCATGCGGCAAATCGACGGGAAAGAGGGAAGCGTACTGGCTGTGGCATGTGTGTGTGGTCTTTTAAATCTGGCGCTCGGGATTACTACAGGAGTAGTAACGTCTAATACGACAGAAGTAATCTGGCTCAGCGTGTTGGAAAGCCTGTGCATCATTGCCCTCGCCAATGTATTTCAGTGGGGACTGCGCTTTCTCTTATATGAAGAATGGGACAAGATCCTTGGCAATGAGGAGATGATCAGCCTGATTTCTCTGGCGGCGTTGGCGGTATATGGTATGCCCCGCGCATTTGAGGGCGTATTTTCGATCGTAGAGACAATGTCCTATCTTCTTGTATTATTTGTGGGATACCGTTATGGGGCGGCGCCCGGTGCAATGGCAGGTGCTGCCGGCGGGATACTGGCGGCGGCATCCGGCAGCGGAATGGTATTGGTAGGCGTTTACTGCCTGTTGGGGATCGGCGTGGGAGTGTTCCGGGAAATCGGGCGAGTCATGAGTACTGCAGCGTTTCTCGTAATGGGCATCATCATGGCATATATCATCCGGAATGAAGTGCTTGGCATTGTGGAGCTTCGCGGGATGGTGTCAGCGGTCATTATCTTTTTGTCGATCCCGGGTTCTGTCATACGGACGATCGAAAATGACCTGACCAAAGATCAGGAAAATCCGTTTGCAAAAGAGGATTTAAAAACACTTGCCAATTATAAACTCGATGGATTTTCCACAGCGTTCCGCCGGCTGGCGAAGTCTTTTAATGATTTTACACAGAAAGAACGCCAGATTTCAAGGGACGAGATGGAAGAGATTTTTGATGAGCTTTCGGGGAAAGTCTGTCAGCAATGCGTGAATTGCCATTACTGTTGGGAGACAAACTATGAGGAGACTTACAAAAATATAAGGAATATACTGGCGGCTGCCAGTGAACAGGGGGTCGTGGAGACGGAACGGATCAGCGAGAAGTTTTTGAACCGGTGCCTGCGTCTGGATGAGTATATCGAAAAGATCAATGAGCGGATGGCGGTGGCACGCATGAATCTGAGCTGGCGCAACAAAATGGCGGAGAGCCGCGAGGCGATGGCGAGCCAGATGTTGGAGATCGCCGGAGCGCTCAAAGAGTTTACGGTGGAGCTGAACCAGACCGCAGAGGTTCCTGTGGAGACGAAAAAGAAAGTGTTATTTGCTCTGCGGGGTCTAGGGATCCGGGTAAAAAACCTGTCATTTAAGACTGACCGGAGAGGAAACATGGAAATTTATTTTGTGGCAAGGGCAAAGGGAAACGCATGCATCACCAAAAAGGATGTGTCGCTTGCTCTTGGGCATGTGTTGGACATGCGTATGTGTCCGGGGCATTATGTCAGAAATGTCATTCCAAAAGAGTATGAAGCGGTGGTCTTTGTTCAGGACACAAATTTTAAGACGCTTACGGGACTTGCCAGAGTAGCAAAAAGCGGCGAAACGGTATCGGGGGACAATTTTTCTTTTATGGAGCTGTCGACCGGAGAGTTGGTCATGGTGCTTTCCGATGGGATGGGAAGCGGTGACAAGGCGTGCCGGGACAGCGAAAATCTCGTAGAAGTTTTGGAAAGCCTGATCGAAACCGGATTCCGCAAAGAATCTGCTCTCCGCCTTATGAATACTTTATTTGTCATGTCATATGAAGGAAAAAAGTTTACAACTCTTGACATGACAGCGATAGACCTTTATAGTGGAAAATGTGAGATTGTAAAAAATGGTGCAGCCGCCACATTTATCAAGAGGGAGAGCGGAGTAGAGACAATTTTTGCCAAAACGCTGCCGATGGGGATTTATATGGAAGCTCCGGCAGAATCCATTGAAACAAAGCTGTCTGATGGGGAAATGGTGGTGATGGTGTCAGATGGCATCATTGATGCATTTCCGGGCGAAGATAAAGAATTTTACGTCCAGAACATACTGGAAAACATAACGAGCAATAATCCGTCAGACATTGCCAATGGAATACTGATGCAGGCACTTTCCAGAAATGCAAAAAAAGCGTCGGATGATATGAGTGTACTCGTGGCCGGCGTATGGGAAAAATGAGCAACAAGTTGCTCAGAAGTGAGGATTACTATGTTTAAAGATAAAGTACTAAAGTATAATAAAAGAAATAAACTGTTTCAGAAAGGCGACCGGATCATTGTAGGTGTTTCCGGAGGGAAGGACTCGGTCTGCCTTTTGGATGTACTCGATAAGTGCCGGGAGGAGTTTGAGCTTTCCCTGCTTGTCGTCCACATCAACCACGGTCTTCGTGGAGAAGAGGCAGATCTCGATGAGAAGTTTGTGGAGGAGTTGGCGAAATCGAGAGGGCTTGCGTTTTACAGTGAGCGGGCAAACGTAAAAGAAATCGCCAAAGAACAAAAAATGACAGAGGAAGAGGCGGGAAGATATGCCAGATACCAGATCATGCAGCATGTGTGCATGGAAAAGGGGTATCAGAAAATAGCGGTGGCGCACCATCAGGATGACGTCGCAGAGACCGTTCTTTTCCAGATGTTCCGCGGAAGCGGCCCGAGAGGGCTTTCCGGCATCCATGCCAAGCGGGAGTACATCATCCGGCCGATCTTATTTGCCGAGGCCGGAGAAATCGAGGAATATATCAAAAAAAATAATTTGTCTTACCGGGAGGATCACACAAACCTGAGTGAAGAATATTCCAGAAATAAAATACGTCTCCGGGTATTTCCTTATGTAGAAAAGGAAATAAATAATAGAGCAAAATCACATGTGGCAAGGGCAGCGGAGAAAATATCCCTGCAATATGCGTATATTGAAAAACAGGCAAAAAAAGAATATATGCGGGTGGTTCATGTCGACCGGGGCGAGTATTATTATGACTGCGCGGAATTTGACAAATTAGACATTGTCATAAAAGTGGAGATCATCCGTCTGGTGCTGAAAAATTTCCGCGAATCCGTAAAAGATATTACTGAGAAGCATTATACCAAGTTACTTTCCATGTCGAAAATGCGTGCCGGAAAACGAGTGAACCTGCCGGGAAATGTGCGTGCGGAACGGAGATATGGCTGTGTCTGGTACCGGCATGTTCCAGAGGAGGAGCAGGACATCTTTTTAAAGAAATGCGAGCTGCCGTTTGAGGGGATTGTGGAAATCCGGCACGAGCGGCTGCACATTGATATGGATGTGATCGCGAGGGAAAAACTCCCCAAAGAAATTGTACAAAAAGACTATACGAAATGGTTTGATTATGATAAAATTAAGAGTGGCATATATATGAGAAACCCTCTTGAGGGAGACTATTTCGTGATGGATCAGGAGGGAAAACGGAAGAAGCTTTCCAGATATTATATTGATGAGAAAATACCGTTTAGCGAGAGGCCGAAAGAGATCGTGCTTGCAGACGGGAGTCATGTGATCTGGGCAGTTCCGGGACGTATCAGTAATGCATATAAAGTAACCAAAGAGACAAAGAGGGTTTTAGTTGTCGTGATGACAAAGGTATGAAGCCTTCTTTCGGGAAAGGACGATCATGAAGGAAGAAATCAAAGTATTGATAGGGGAAGAACAACTTCTGGCAAGGATTCGGGAACTCGCAGACCAGATCAATCAGGACTATGCGGGGAAAGAAGTATTTTTGCTCTGCATCCTAAAAGGAAGTGTGTATTTTACCTGTGAACTTTCAAAATATTTGAAAATGCCCGTAAAACTTGGATTTATGAGTGTCACCAGTTATGGCGACCGTCTGACCAGTTCGGGCGCCGTGACGGTAAATGGCAGCACGGATCTGGATGTAAAAGAAAAACATGTGATCATCGTAGAGGATATCGTGGATACAGGGAGGACACTTTCTTTTCTGTACCATATGCTTGCAAAGAAAAAGCCGGCGAGTCTCAGGCTTTGTTCGCTCATTGACAAACCAGACAGACGTGTTTCGGAGGTAAAGTTGGATTACTTAGGATTTGAGGTTCCCGATGTGTTTATCGTGGGCTTCGGAATGGACTATGCGCAGAGATACAGAAATCTTCCATATATTGGAGAACTGGTTTTTAAGGAGGACAGAGAATGAAGGCTTTTAAGGGCTATGGATTTTTTGCGGTGCTACTGCTCGTGCTTGCAGTCGTCTATATATCCAATTATTATTTTATGAACCTGAACCGTGGAAATTATAATATTACCCAATTTAAAGAGGATATCGCGGCAGGAAAGATCCAGAGTGTAGAGGTTACGCAGAATGCGGAGGTGCCGACCGGTGAGGTCGCTGCAAAGTATTCGGACACGACGAGGCGGTTGTATGTTTCGGACGTCAATCAGATTTTGAATTATCTGGATGAGCGGAATTTTACCCAAGTAAATGTAAAAGATGTGGCAAGGACGCCTTGGTATCTGGAATTATTGCCATATATACTCGGTTTTGTGCTGATCCTGCTTTTGTTCAGCATGATGTCCTCAAATGCCGGCGGCGGCGGTGGCGGCGGAAAAATGATGAATTTCGGCAAGAGCCGCGCAAGGCTCACGATGCCGGATGATAAAGTGAAAACATTTAAAGATGTGGCAGGTCTGGTGGAGGAAAAAGAGCAGCTAGAAGAAATCGTAGATTTTCTATCGGCTCCGGGTAAATATACCAAACTTGGCGCGAGGATTCCGAAAGGCGTTATCATGGTAGGCCCACCGGGTACTGGTAAGACATTGCTGGCAAAAGCGGTAGCAGGAGAAGCGGGAGTACCGTTTTTCAGCATATCCGGCTCAGATTTCGTGGAAATGTTCGTGGGAGTCGGAGCGTCGAGAGTCCGTGATTTATTTGCAGAGGCAAAGAAAAATGCGCCTTGTATCGTATTTATCGATGAAATCGATGCAGTGGCAAGACGTCGTGGAAGCGGTCTGGGTGGCGGTCACGATGAGAGAGAACAGACGTTGAACCAGATGTTGGTTGAGATGGACGGTTTTGGCGTGAATGAAGGAATTATCGTAATGGCGGCTACCAACCGGGTTGACATTTTGGATCCGGCGATCCTGAGACCGGGACGTTTTGACCGGAAGATCACAGTGGGGCGGCCGGACGTAAGAGGAAGGGAAGACATCCTCAAAGTCCATGCGAAGGATAAACCGCTTTCTGACGATGTAAATCTCGAGGATATTGCGAGGACGACCGCCGGCTTTGTGGGAGCGGATCTGGAGAATCTGCTGAATGAAGCGGCGATTGCGGCAGCCCGGGATAACCGCGCATTCATTATGGAAGAAGACATTAAGAAATCATTTATCAAGGTGGGAATCGGTGCAGAGAAGAAAAGCAAGATCATTTCTGACCGGGATAAACGGATCACCGCCTATCATGAGGCCGGGCATGCGATCCTGTTCCATCTTCTGCCGGACGTCGGGCCGGTGTATACCGTTTCCATCATCCCGACCGGACAGGGGGCAGCCGGCTATACGATGCCGCTGCCGGAGAAGGACGAGATGCACCTTACAAAAGGAAAGATGCTTCAAGACATCACGGTCTGCCTCGGCGGCCGGATCGCAGAGAGCATTGCTTTTGATGATGTGACGACGGGGGCTGTCCAAGATATCCGTCAGGCGACGGATGCCGCCCGGGACATGGTTACAAAATATGGTTTTTCGGATACGCTCGGCATGATCAACTATGATACATCCGATGACGAGGTGTTTATCGGACGGGATATCGGGCATACGAAGAACTTCAGCGAGTTCACCTCCGAGGTGATCGATGAGGAAGTAAAGAAGATCATTGATGGCTGTCATGAAAAAGCAGTGGCGATTTTGAAAGAAAATCAGGATATTCTCGACCGGCTCGCGAATCTTTTGATTGAAAAAGAAAGAATTACCAAGGAAGAGTTCGAGGCGTTGTTTGAGCAAAATGACGAGGAATCCACAGAAAATATTTAATTGATTGTGCAGTTTCTCGTATGTGGAGAAGGGTATTGGGCACATTTTACAAATAATTTTTTAAAATTTTTTAATGTTTGTGCACACTTTAATACGATATCGTGCTATACTTCTTATCGTAAACCCCAATACATTATATAGTTTTTGCTACACCCCATAAGTAACAAAAATACCTTCTCCCAAAAGGACAGCCTACGTGAAGCTGTCCTTTTGACTTGTTATAAGCTACAAGCCATCGCATTCGGTAAGCGAAAAAATTTCTGTGCTTGCACAAGATGGCAAAATTTAAATACAAAACGAATGGAGTAAGATCATGGCAAAAGAGAATTTGAACAGGGAGGCAATATTTAGTTCCGGCACTAGTAAGTATGTAATACCATCTGAGCCGGAAGCTTACGAAGAGGTAGTGATCAAATGCCGGACAAAAAAGGACAATGCCGACAGGGTTTATCTGATCTCAGAAGGGCTTAAGTACCGGATGGAGCGGGACGTCGAGACATCTAGTGAACTGTTTGATTATTACAAGACTACGATCCGTCTTGGAGTCGATCCCTTTTCTTATTATTTTTTGATTGAAAATGGAGACGAAAAAGTTTATTTTAATAAAAAAGGCGACGTGGATCAGCCGGAGATGCGATTCTCATATTGTCTTTTCCCGGGCTATAAGACGCCCGCATGGGCAAAGGGCGCTGTATTTTACCAGATTTATGTAGACCGCTTTTATAACGGAGACCGCTCAAATGATGTAGTGGATCGTGAATATTCCTATATTGGGGAGCCTGTGACCCGTATAACTACGTGGGACAAATATCCTGCTTCTATGGGTGTCCGCGAATTTTATGGCGGAGACTTACAGGGCGTCCTTGATAAACTGGATTATCTGCAGGAGTTGGGCGTGGAGGTTCTCTACCTCAATCCTATTTTTGTGTCGCCATCGAATCATAAATATGACACGCAGGATTATGATCACATTGATCCACATTTTACCGTGATCAAAGAAGATGGCGGGGAGGTATTGGCAGAAGGCGATAATGACAATACGCATGCGACAAAATACATAAAGCGTGTCGTAGACCGGGAAAATCTGGCGGCTTCTAACGAGTTTTTTGCGCAGTTTGTGGAAAAAGTACATGAGCGCGGAATGAAGGTAATTCTGGACGGAGTATTCAATCATTGCGGCTCTTTTAATAAATGGCTTGACAAAGAGAGAATCTATGAAAACGATTCTTCTTACGAAAAAGGCGCTTTTCTCGATGAAAAAAGTCCGTATCATTCGTTTTTCAAATTTTATCCGGATGGAGAGTGGCCATGTAACAATCATTATGACGGATGGTGGGGACATGATACGCTTCCCAAGCTCAACTATGAAGAATCGGAAGCATTATTTGAGTATATCATGAGAATTGGGAAAAAATGGGTATCTGCGCCATATCATGTAGACGGATGGCGGCTTGATGTAGCTGCTGACTTGGGACACAGTCCGGAATTTAACCACAAATTCTGGCGTGAGTTCCGCAAAAATGTCAAAGAGGCAAATCCGGAGGCAATTATCTTGGCGGAGCATTATGGAGACCCGTCACCGTGGCTCCGTGGAAACGAGTGGGATACCGTCATGAATTACGACGCCTTTATGGAGCCAGTGAGTTGGTTTATTACCGGAATGGAAAAACATAGTGATGTAAGCCGGCCGGATCTGAAAGGAAACAGCAGCCTCTTTTTTGATAAGATGACAGAATACGGGGCAAGATTCAGCATGCAGTCCTATGAGGTGGCGATGAATGAGCTTTCCAATCATGACCACTCCCGCTTCCTGACGAGGACAAATGGCCGGGTAGGGCGAACCGCATCGGCAGGGCCGCAGTCAGCCGGTGTAGGAGTGCGGAAAGCAGGAATGATGGCAGCGGTTATCATGCAGATGACATGGATCGGTGCGCCTACGATATATTATGGCGATGAGGCAGGCGTGTGCGGTTGGACAGATCCTGACAACCGGCGAACTTACCCGTGGGGACATGAGGATCAGGAATTGATTTGTTTTCACAAGGAATTGATACGGATCCATAAAGATTATGAGGCACTTCGAAGCGGCGCCCTGATCTATATCATGAATGAGGCAAATCTGGTCGGATATGGACGCTTTGACGATAAAGATAAATTTCTTATACTCGTGCAGGCGGGCGGACAACCCCGAACGGTTACGGTGCCAGTCTGGCGTCTGGAGATAAAAGATGGCGAGTATATGGCAAATATGGTTTATAGCAATAACGATGGCTTTAGTCTGAACGCCAAAACATATGAAGTGAAGGATGGCTGTATTGAGGTGGAACTCCGGGAGGATAGTGCAGTGATCGTGAAATCGGTAGAGCGGGCATATTAGTATCGGTTGGGGGCTAACGGACTTTTCACGCCCCCTGCCGGATAAACTCTAAAAACTCTCCCGCGGGCAGAGGCCTCGAAAAATAGAAGCCCTGTATGTAGCTAATCCCGAGCTTTTTCATCGTCGCATACTGCTCTTCTGTTTCAATTCCCTCAGAGACGATATGAAGCTCCAGTCCGTGGATCATATGCATCGCCGCATCCATGACGTATTTTGCTTTGTCGCTACAAAAATACGACTGGATCATGTCCTTGTCAAATTTCACGATATCAACCGGCATATCCACGATGTAATTCAGGTTGGAACGTCCGGTTCCAAAGTCATCCAAAGAAAACGTCACGCCAAATTCTCTCAACTGCTTCATGTTCATAAGAAGCATCCGCTTTTCGTTCAGACTGGCGGTCTCCGTGATCTCAAGATTGATATTTTCCGGTGAAATCTTATATTCCTCCATGATCCGTATAAAATTCTCCGCCAGATATTCATAGCCGCACTGGATCACAGACAGATTGACCTCGATGTACTCAATCCCATACTGCGCCGGATTTTCTTCCCGGATGAACCGGCACACTTTCTCAAACACCATTTCTCCCAATTTTACGATCAATCCGGTCTTTTCTGCCACCTCGATAAAATCACCGGGCGGTATCAGATTTCCCTCTGCATCATAAATACGAACCAACGCCTCCGCCGAGACAAAGCGGTACTTTCTGGTCGAGTAGATCGGTTGGTAAAATACCGCCACCCGGTCTTCCTCCATCGCCTCCACAAGAAGCGCCTCCACCTCTTTTTCCTTTTGGAGTTCTGTGATGATGGACTCATCCATGATGACAAATTCATTTTGATCGGCATTATTTCCAAGCACTCTCTGGGTCATATACTGAAACAGATTCATAAAATCCTCTGACCGTTTGACAAGTCCCGTATCCATCAGGCAGAACCATCTCGGGCTAATCATACGCATATTTTCTCTTCCCCACGGTTTTTCAAAGCGCTCCGACAAGATCCGGTAGACGCATTCAAGCTCTTCTCTCTTATAAAACAAAAAGACGATCTCATCCTCAGTGATGCGGAAAACCTTCGTCCCCTGAATTTTCGATATAAACCGGGTAATGTCCATCAGAACGATCTCTTCCGTATCGGCCGGCACATTGTCCCCAATCCCCATCGTGTAGGACATGCAGAGCAGGCAAAAATCCGTCCCCTGCTCAAGAAGCTGCCTCGTATACATCAAAAAGGCATTCTGGTTAAAAAAGCCCGTTTTCCAATCAAGATTTGCCTCCGGATTTTCCAACCGCAGATAAATGATCACCGTCCCGACCGCACTGGCATATCCCACCACAAGAAGCGCCTCATTGATAAACTGGATGCTGATAAACTCGATCAAAGTCCCAAACGCCCAGACGCCGATCCACGCCCACATTACCCGTCGCAACCTCGGCTTGATCGTGTCTTTATGCTTGTGCATCAAAAAAACAAGCAGGAAGAAAAACGCTGCCGCCAACGCATAAGTGACGACCGTTGCTGGGCCATATGTATAGGTTTTCGCGGCACTCTCTGTACTGATATAGATTGGGAGCGCCAGAACCCCTATTGTCAAAAATACGCCCGCCAGAATAAGACGCCGCTGGTAGAGCCGGTAGCTTTTCTGACCGGCATAGATATCCGTACACACATAATTTACGCAAAAAATCGCCACCCACACCAAAGAAGCCACATAAACTTTGCAACTGGTATGGACGAGAAACTCCGGCAGGACACTCCGGTATGTAAGCACCACCATCGAAAGAATATCCAAAATCAGGCTCAAAAAAGTAATTCTCCATATATTTACAAATGCCCGCTCGGTATATAAATGTATCTTCTTCTGATTACTGTGGAAATATAATATAACGAGCATCAGCACAACTCCACAGCATTGTGCAAGAATATTCATAAATCGTCCCCTCCTATCTCTTTAAGGAAGCTTTCGGGAGAAATCTCTCCTATACGTCCAGACAGCGTCGTTAAAGGTCACCGCCCAAATCCCCTCCGGTCAGGTCACCGCACTAGCATATTCTTTGCGCAAAACCAAAATATCTGCTGATCTTGTCCACCGCCTCATCGACCGGTGCTGTAGCCGCCCGGAAAATCCTGCCCGCTCCAAACTCATCCAACAGCTGTCTCTCCTCCGGGCATTCAGTAACCTCCTCCCGGTTTTCAGAAATCGTGACGATATGGCTGGCGATCGGAAGAATCAGGTCAACCGCAGGATCTCCTTCACATAAAATCTTGCCATGTACCTCCGACAGCTCAATCAGTTTTACCACCGTCCGGGTCGTAAGGTCACGCCAATCTTCTTTTTCCATCTTTTTGTCCCCGGTATCCTCCATGTGGTATATGTATATTGAATATTTTTCAGCAATGGCGTTTGCCACTTCAACTCTTTTACTTCCCCGGATAAAATAAACCTTTTTTAGCTGCTTCTTTAACATACTTTCGTATTTAATCATTCCCTTTACTCCTTGCTTTGTAAATGCTTCTTTCATTCCAACAAATTCATTGTACCATAATACCACGATTGGTTCAACTGGATATAAACCAGAGTTTTTGTGACCAAAACACAGAAAAATATCAGACAAAAGAAAGAAATAGAAAAAGACTCAAAGCTCAAGTCAATGCGCCAAGAGTCCTGTTCAAAACTGTTTTTATACATTCTGTAGCAGTTCTCGCTGTATTTCCTCTACCTCTTCAACAGACAACGAGGGAACATACTGCACGATTTCTTCAATCGACAGTTTACCCCTTTTCAGCATCTGAATTACTGTATCCTTTGCATTTTCTTTTTTAGCCTCTTTGGCTGCCTCCTGTGCCGCTTCATACCTCTCACTCTCGATATACTCCAACAAAATCTCCTTTTCATCATACATCGCTAACATGATATTTTCGACCTCCTTTTCTCGTTCTGATAAATACTCCCTTAACACATTCTTATCCTTGCAGATGCGGATGGTTTCTGTCACTGCCCTTCTGGTTCTCCCATGCAGCTTCCGCT
>JAMPFC010000071.1 GCA_023664685.1 Roseburia sp.
TCACAAGTTATCACTTATTTTGTTTTTTATAGTGCGAAGCACGCGGGCTTGCGGGGTGGTTTTTCCCGCAAGACTGGCATTGTGTAGGCATTGAGGAGTGCAAGAAAGAAAACATACAACAATGGGAGCTTGCTCACAAGTTATCACTTATTTTGTTTTTTATAGTGCGAAGCACGCGGGCTTGCGGGATGGTTTTCCCCGCAAGACTGGCAAAACCTTAGCGAACCACAAACATGCAAAACACTAAATGTAAGGGTTCGGGCAGAGAATGCTTATCAAATATTTTTCTTTATTCTTTTATAGAGAAATGGTATACTATTATTAAAAACAGAAGGAGGTATTCTCATGGCACCAAAATCGATTGTTATTAATGAACTTTTAGATACATTAGAAGAGCAAGACTACGATACCGTTATAGATTTCATCCAGTTCCTTTCAAACAAACGAAAATCCGAAAAAATTAATCAGAGCAGTAAAATACTCTCTGAAATCCAATCTATGTTTTCAGAAGATAAGGGATGGGATTCAGAGGAAAGCATGATACGTGACATGGCTGCATTTAGAAGGGAACGTATGGGCTTATGAGAATAATGCTTGACACAAATGTGCTGATTTCAGCACTGATCTTTGGTGGAAAAACCACTTGTTTTTTCTCCAACAATGTTATGGGATTTTCTTGGATACAAAGAATAATGTTCACTTTTTTCTAACACCACCCCACAAAAGTAAGCATTCCCACCCCTAAACACACAAATCATCCCAAAAGATAGTGCCTGAAAACGAACAGATAAATCTAGCGGCTCTACTTCCGCAGAATATCCCATTAATATATAAGTATGGAAACTTCTATCTTTTCAGCCAATTTTTCTCGGGTATAACCCGCATCTTCTCTGGCTTTATGAATCCTTTCACCAATTTGAATGTTGAGTTCCTTCTTTTTTTCATTCACGCACCCCTCACTTTTATGATAAATAATAGAGCAAATAATAGAGCATAAAATGATTGCAAAAGCGGAAAAATGCTAGTATAATAATCATTAAGAAGGCGGTGGATTTATGAGCAGTTCAAAAGCAAGCATTATTGAAAAGCTGAACCACATCTCGGACGACATGAATGAAGAAGAAATCATTGAGCGTTTATATATGCTGATGCGCTTGGAACACAGCAAAAACCGTTGCGACGAAGAGGGCGTTTACTCTGATGAAGAAGTCGCGGAGCATTTTGCGACAAAAAGAAAGAAGGTTCCTCAGGCATGATGAGATTAGAATGGTCCCCGGATGCTTTAGACGATCTGGACGCCATCTATGATGCCATTGCTTTGGATGACGAAGATGCGGCATGGCGGTTTGTCGATAAAATCAGGACAAAAGTGGGAAGCCTTCTGGTAACTCCCCGAATGGGCATCAAGATAAAAGAATTGGATGATGAGACATTTCGGGAACTCCATTATAAAGGGTACACCATTATATATGAAATCCGTGACGAAGCAATACGGATTCATGAGGTTTATAATCAGAGACGGATTTACATCCGTACATATGGTAGAAGGTAAAACATACAGGACGTTGGTTCATACCAGCGTCCTATTTTTATCAAATAAACGTAAAAAAGGAAATTAAACCTGAAAAACATTTGGAACATATAATGAATTTATAATTTTTTAGTTATGCATAAAGGTTTGATTAAGAAACACATTCCTGCGTTGTTGTGTCCAATATGGAAAGAACCATAGACTTTTTGCCTTGTTTAGAGTATACTATATATAAAAAGATTTAGAACGGTTAAGAGACCATGATTTGGTCAAGCAAGGGAAAGTAAATCTGGTAACCTCATATATTTTATGGTATGAGAACAGTCAGAACCCATTTGAAATCAGAAAAATGTCCATCGGTGAATTTATACGTGAAAATACGTCAGAACATATAAATGTCGATAAAGCCGAAGAGATAAAGGCAAAAGCTGACGAGATTATGAAAACAGGTGTGAAGACGAAAGATGCTTATCATGTAGCTTGTGCAATTTATGCAAATTGTGATTTCTTTTTTAGTACGGATGACCGGCTGTTAAAGTATGATTCGGAAGAAATTCAGCTGCTAAATCCTATAGATTTTGTGAGAAGATGGGAGGAATAATATGAACAGTAATATGGAGATTATGAATCAGGGAATGATTTGTTTATTGGAAAAACTGGGCACTGTGGGAACAGAACAATTTATTTCTGTGATTATGCGAGAAAAATTTGATTATACGAAGTGGCAACAGCAAAAATTTAATAATGTGAGTTCTGATGAGTTTCAAAAGGCTGCTATCGCTTACGAAAAAGAGAACCCATTTCCTGCAAAACGCTGAAAAATTCAAGCTCGGCTTCTAACACTTTTTTAATAGGAAGTGTTAGAACGACTAAGAGGTGAGGAGATGCTTTTGTACAGTGACAATTCAGATGCTAAATCCTATAGATTTTGTTAAAAAATGAAAGGAGTCCCCTTTATGACTAAAACGATATTATCCATAGATGAAATCAAAGAAAAATTAGCACCTATTGCTGCAAAATACGGCGTAAACAAAATTCTGCTATTTGGTTCCTATTCTAAAGGAACAGCAAATTCAGAAAGTGATTTGGATTTTTATATAGAGGATAAAGGTTCACTCCACAGTCTTTTGGAACTGTCCGGTATGATCCTTGACCTTCAAGAATGCTTTGGGTGCGAAATCGACCTTCTGTCAGGAAAAATTGAAGATTCTGACTTATTCAACAATATTTTTCGTAAAGGAGTGGTAGTATTTGACCAATCGAGATAAAATTATTTTACAAAAATAATTCTCTACTGTAAACAAATAGACGGAACTTTAGACAGATTTGATCGGGATAAAAAAAGTTTTTGTACGGATTACGTTTTTTTCAATGCTTGTAATATGTGCGTGATTCAAATTGGCGAACTGGCTGGCAATATATCTGATGACTTTCGTGAAACACACACGGAAATTCCTTGGAGACACTTATGGGGACTTCGCAACATTTACGCCCATAACTATCAAGGTGTGGATTATGACTTAGCTTGGAATACACTGATTGATGATTTGCCACAAATAAAAAAAGAATGCGAAAAAATATTTAGGAGAGACGCAATGATAAAGATCAGGGTAATGAATATAAAAGATTACGATGGAATATATGATTTGTGGATCAACACACCGGGAATGGGGCTTAATACAATAGATGACAGCAGAGACGGAATTGATAAATATTTAAAACGTAATCCTACATCAAGTTTTGTTGCAGAAGATGATGGAAAAATAGTAGGAGTGATCATGTCGGGGCATGATGGACGCAGAGGCTATATTCACCATACAGCTGTTTTACCAGATTACAGAAATCAGGGAATCGCTAAAAAACTTGTAGACAACGCTATGAATGCTTTAGATAAAGAAGGTATAAACAAAGTTGGATTAGTCGCTTTTGAAAGAAATGAAATTGGAAATGGGTTTTGGGAAAATATTGGATTTGTTGTTAGGGATGATTTAGTGTATCGAAATAAAAATATTCATGAGCTTAAAAGTATGCAAGAATTTCATGATCGATCAACAAATACTAGATGAAATTTCCCGCATTTTATGATATACTTCAAACATAACAAATGAGTCGTTTCATTTAGAGACAGAAATGGAGGATGTTATGCAAAAAGAAAATTTATCGCCAGAAGAAGCACTGAAAAAGCTGCAGGAGGGAAACCGTCAATACCTGACTGCGGAGACGAATCCGGGCGACGTGTCGCCGCAGATCCGCAAAGACACCTGTGAGAATGGGCAGACCCCGTATGCGGTCGTTGTGACCTGTTCCGATTCAAGGGTGATTCCGGAAAGTATTTTCTGCGCCGGAATCGGGGAACTGTTTGTCATCCGTGTTGCCGGAAATGTGATCGACGATCATCAGCTCGGAAGCGTCGAATATGCGACCGACCATCTGGGCAGCAGACTGGTCGTTGTTCTAGGACATGAACACTGCGGGGCAGTGGGCGCCGCGATCCATGACGAGCCGGGCGGATATATCAAGTCCATCACCGATGAGATCCGCAAAGCGATCGGCGGAGAGAAGGATGAACTTCGCGCAAGCTGCCTGAATGTAAAGAGAAGCGTATCGGCGATCAAGGAAGGTCTTGGGATCGGTGATTCAGAAGAAGGTATAAAGGTGTACGGGGCGATGTATCATATTGATAATGGGTCGGTTGAATTTTTAGATTGATTGTTGGCTGACAAAGAAAAATGGGAGCGGGGCATTCGGACCCTGCCCCATTTTTTGTGCCTATTTTTTTACATACATTTATTTACATTTGTCCTTTTTTGATATATAATATATTCATAGATGACAAGTCCGGCAGGGAGCGGGGCTGATCGCATATAATAGTATGGGAATGAGCATATATTATAATAGGAGTGATTGCGATGAAATGGGGAAAAACGGGTGATTATCATGACGCCAAAGGCAGAAAGCGGAGACCGTTCTGGATTCTGTTCTTTCTGGTACTTTTAGCGGTGGGGGGACTGCTTGGCGGTCGAATGATATTACGGAAAAATGCAAATTATATCGGCCAGAATCTGATCGAGAGCTATGCGTTGGATGAGGAGAGGAATATCGGAAAATATGAAAACGTCGTAGAACTCGCTATGTCATATATCAACGATATGACGGACGAAAAAGCGTCCGGCCGGGAGACCAACGAATGGGTCAGCGATTATTTTAAAAAGATGACGGATATCATGGATGACGAGGTCATGGATTCGTATGCGATCGTCAAAGGGACGGTGATCGCTTCCAAAGAATGGGAAGGAATGGAGGCGTACGATTATCTTTCTAAAGACTGGTATAAGTCGGCGATGAAAGCCGACGGAAAAGTCATTTTTACAAATTCTTACATTGATACGGTGTATGGACAGCCGGTGGTCACGATCGCAGCGGCAAATCCGGACACGGGAAATGCAGTCGCCTTTGATCTGTATCCGGAAAATTTTCAGTATAACCATGAGGGGATGCAGATTCCGGAGGACAGTTCTTATTACATATGCGATGCCGGCGGAACCGTATTGTACCACAACATGTCCTTTGAGACATCCGGGGAGGATGTTACGGCATATGGAAACGGGCTGTATAGGAAAATAACTTCCGGCGAGCTGGGAGACAGCGGAAGCCAAGCGGTGGATTTGGATGGAGAAAGGCGTGGGATTTATTATTACCATGCGCCAAATGGATGGCTCTGCATCCTTACGATTCCACATGCGGCGCTGTATGAAAATCTGAATGACATTTATCTGTGGTATATCCTGCTTTTTATCATCGTCATTATCTTTGTCATCCTGATCATGCTGCATGACAACAAGATGCGAAAACGGATCCGGCGTGCGGATGAGACGGTGCAGGCATTGGGAAATCTGTATTATGCGGTTTATAGCATCAACTTGAAAAACAGCACGTATGAAATGATCAAGGGTTCGGAATATGTGCGTCAGCGTCTGCCCTATAAAGGGGCTTACAAAAATTTACTAGAAGTGCTAGTGGGATGCATGGATGAGGAGACCAGTAAGGATTTTGCAAGAAGTTTTTCTGTGGAAAATATATCTTCCCTGCCGGAAAAAGAGGTCGGGGATTTTGGCGGCGATTTTCACCGCCGGTTTGACGAGGAATATAAGTGGGTAAATGTAGTACTGGTTCAGGATCCGCAGCTGATCCCGGGAGAAGTTTTGATGTGCTTCCGTATCGTAGAGGAGGAAAAGCAGCGTCAACTCGAGCATGTGAGGCTGATGGAGGATGCTCTGGCAAAAGCGGATGCCAGTGAAAAATCACAAAAACAGTTTTTTGCAAATATGAGCCATGATATGCGAACGCCGCTAAATGCGATCATCGGAATGTCCGATCTGGCGATGCACGATGGCTGTAAACCGGAGAAGATCCAGAATTATCTCCGTAAAATAAGTGTCTCCAGTAAGCAGCTTTTGGCGCTGATCAATGAACTTCTGGAAATGTCGCGTCTGGAAAATGGAAAACTCGAACTGGATAACAGCAGTTTCAATGTTTGTGATGTGTTAAAGGAGTGCGTGTCTCCGTTTAAAGTGAGTGCGAAAGAGGGAAATAAGGAAATTGAAGTGAAGATCGACGTGGCGTCGCCGGTTGTCTGCGGCGATTCCCTCCGGCTGACACAAATCCTCAATAACCTTCTTTCCAATGCGGTCAAGTTTACAAAACCCGGAGACCATATAACCGTTTCCCTGCGGCAGATCGAAAACCGAAAAATGATGCGGTATCTGTTTGAGGTGGAGGATACCGGAATCGGAATCTCAAAAGAATTTCTGCCATATTTGTTTGAGCCATATAAAAGAGAGGAGCGCTTTGGATCGAAAAAAGTCTCCAGAAGAGGGCTTGGCCTGTCGATCGTCAAAAACTTTGTCTCACAGATGGGCGGGGAGATCACGGTGGACAGCACAGTCGGGAAGGGAACCCGTTTTTCTGTGGCACTGCCATTTTCAGTGAGTACCAAAGAAGTGAAGGTGGAAAAAGAAAAAGAGCCGGAAGAATTTAACGCATTGGCGGGAAGCCATATCCTTTTGGCAGAGGACAATCCGCTCAATATGGAGATCGTGGTCGAGTTATTGAAGGCTCAGAATGTGGAGATCGCAACTGCCGAAAATGGGCGGGAGGCTCTCGAGCGGTTTGCCGAATCCAAACCATTTTTCTTTGATGCGATACTGATGGATATCCAAATGCCGGAGATGGATGGCTGTGAGTCAGCACGGGCGATCCGTGCATTAGACCGTGCCGATGCGGAGTTTGTTCCGATCATTGCCCTGACAGCAAATACATTTCCGGAGGACATCGCAAGGACAGTCAGCGCGAGGATGAATGCGCATCTTTCCAAACCGGTAGAGCCGGAACTTCTCTTTGCCACATTAGAGCAGATGATCACAGACTGGACAGAGGGACGGAAAACAGGTTGACAGATACATAAAAATTGCGATTTCAGCACAGATTAATCTTATCATTTGGAAGGAGATGGATGCTGTGCTGATCATAAATGGAAGAATTATTACGATGGCGGACAAAACTTATACGAATGGCTATGTCCGGGTGTCGGGGAAAAAAATAGCTGCGGTAGGGGAAATGGAGAGCCTCACAAAAGAGGACGAGCAGGGAGAGGAAATTTTGGACGTCGGGGGAGCATGGGTCATGCCGGGCTTGATCGACGCCCATTGTCATGTGGGAATGTCGGAGGAAAAGTGGGGAAGCGCCGGGGAGGACTGCAACGAGATGACGAATCCGGTCACGCCCCATCTGCGGGCAGTGGATGCGGTAAACCCGATGGATCCCGCTTTTCATGATGCAATTCTTGCAGGGATCACATCGCTCATGACCGGGCCGGGCAGTTCAAATGTAGTCGGCGGGCAGTCGGTATTTATGAAAGTGCAGGGGAGAAGCATAGACCACATGGTCGTAAAAGCGCCTGCGGCGATGAAGGTAGCGTTTGGAGAGAATCCAAAGACAAATTATGGGGACAAAGACGTTATGCCCGGAAGCCGAATGGCGATCGCCGGTATGTTACGGGAAGAGTTGTACCATGCCTGCCGCTACCGGGAGAAGAAAGAGCGGGGAGAAATCCCAAGCGGAGATGAGGATTTTCGGATGGAGTGCTGGCTTCCTGTGCTAAAAAAAGAAATTCCACTGAAAGCACATGCCCACCGGGTCGATGATATTTTGACAGCGATACGCATTGCGAAGGAATTTGATCTGGATATGACACTGGATCATTGTACAGAGGGGCATTTGATTGCGGATGAGATTGCGGAGTCTGGTTTCCCGGTTATCGTCGGCCCCGATCTGAGTTCCCGCTCGAAGATCGAAGTTAAAAATATGAGTTTTAAGACAGCGGGTGTGTTGGAACGGGCAGGGATCAAGACCGCTGTGATGACAGACCATCCGGTATCTTTGATCCGTTATCTTCCGCTTTGCGCCGGACTAAGTGTAAAACAGGGGCTTTCGATGGAAGGCGGATTAAAGGCGATCACGATCCATGCGGCGCAGATTTGCGGGGTGGCTGACCGGGTAGGTTCCCTTGAGGAAGGAAAAGATGCGGATATTGCAGTGTTCAGTGGAAATCCGATGGAGGTTTTTACAAGAACATTATATACATTTATAAATGGAAAAGAGATATGGCGCGCCTGATCAGCGATGCCATATCCCTTTTACTATAAGGAGTATTTTGGATTATCCAAACAAACTAATTATCAAATATCAAAATGCTTTGTGTTTTCAGCAAGATCCTGTGCCAATTTAATAAGTTCATTTGTCGACTTATGACAGGTATCGAGGATTCCGTGAAGTTCCAACATGGAAGCGGAGGTCTCCTCTGTGCTTGCTGCATTTTGCTCTGCGATCGCAGCCAAGTTGTCCACAATTCCGGTAACTGTATTTTTATGCTCGTCCAAAGCGGCGGTCTGCCTGCGGATATTTTCAATCGCACTGGCAACGCCTGAGATTTCGTTGTTAAGGGAAACGAACATTTTATTCGTTTCTTCCAGTTTATCGTTTTGTACTTGGATATTTTCAGCGACGTCACTCATTGTACGTACGCTTGTATCGGAATTTTCCAAAAGCGTATTTACAATTTCCACAATCTTCTCGGCAGACTCTCTGGACTGCTCGGATAATGTCCGGATCTCATCCGCCACGACAGCGAAGCCTTTTCCATTTTCTCCGGCTCTTGCCGCCTCAATGCTCGCATTGAGTGAGAGGAGATTCGTCTGGCTGGCGATATCCGTGATCAGATCGGTTGCCTCGCGGATTTTCTGTGCCGACTGGTTCGTCAAGTTCGTCTGGTTCTGAACAAGGACGACAGAATCTTTTGTCTTTTTGCTGATTTCACGCAGCTCATTCAGATTTTCGCCGGCGGTCTCATTGTAAGTCATCATCTTCTCGGAACTGCTGTTCAGCGTCTCAACATCCGAAGCAGTTTCGTTCAGCGCCCGGCCCATTTCCGATACTTTCTGATTTGCATTCAGGGTCTCAGTGGCCTGTCCGGTAGCGCTATTTGCAATTTCATCCACTGCTGTATTGACACCATTGATCGAATCCGTCATCGTGTCAAAGGAGGAAGAGAACTGCTCTGAAAATTCCTCCAGTGCTTTTGAAGAAGTGGTAATATTTGTAATGATCTCCCGCAGGGCTTGGATCAAACTCTGGATCGCCCGTGCGATATCTCCGACCTCATCCGGACGCTGTATCAGGCGGGAACTCATATTCAGGTTCAAGGCTCCTTTTGCCAACTGATCCAAATTTTCCACTGCTCCATTCAGATTCTTAACGATGCGGATCAAAAGGAACAGTACGATGATGAACGAAATGATAAATACGCCCATCATAGCTCCGATCATCGAGTATATCGTGCTTCTTAAGCCTGCTTTGATCTGCTCTTGGCTGCGCCCGCAGAAAATACTGCCGATGATCTCATCTGTTCCGGGCTGATATAATGGCACATAATAACCGGAATAAGGTTTTCCGAAAAGTTCCAAGTTAGAGGAAAAATAATCCTCGCCTTTCTGAACAGTCTGGTAAACTTCCGAAGAAAGCTGTGTATTGATCTCCCGTTTTCCCGAATCATCTGTCAAAGTGGTAAGCTCCCGGATATCCCCATAGAACAAGGACAATTCTACTTCCTGCTCCTCTTTCAAACGGTCGATCACTTCATAATTTTCACTCAGGGTCACAGAACCCTTCATGAGTTTATCGTTTTGCATGGTAAATTTTGCGTCATCGTCCATTCCCATATAGATTTCGCGCACGCTGTTGGCAACACCGCTGATCTCACGCTGTACAAGATCCTCGGACAGATCGCTTTGTTTGACAGCGCTTAGGCAGATCCCGATCGCAGTGATCACTAAAAATGGAATGGCGATCATCAGACTCAGTTTGAAAGCCAGACGCAGTCCCTTTGGTTTTTTCACAAGAAATCCTCCCTATAAATATGAATTTTTTATACTTCTAATAGAATAATAAAATTATTATAACATTTTTATACCTTTTATACAAGAAGAACTTTTTTGCAAAAAGTGATTCCGCAGGGGCAGAAGTGTGCTAAAATATAAAAAGATGGGTAACGTAGTGCGAAAGGAGGAATGAAAGAATGCGAAAAACAAAGATCGTGTGTACACTGGGGCCGGCGACAGACCGGGAAGAGGTGCTTTTGGAGTTGATTCGGGCGGGAATGAACGTGGCGAGATTTAACTTTTCCCACGGAAGCCATGACGAGCAGGAGAGACGGATGGAAATGTTATGCCGTCTCCGGGAAAAATGCAAAGAACCTGTGGCGATGTTATTGGATACAAAAGGGCCAGAGATCCGGACGGGGACATTCGAGGAGGGAAAAGTGCTTTTAGAAGCCGGACAGCAGTTTATCCTTGCGTGCCGGGATGTGATCGGGGACAAGGAAAAAGTGTCGGTCACGTATCCGGAATTGTATAAAGATGAAAAACCGGGCAACCGAATCCTGATCGATGATGGGTTGGTCGAACTTCTTGTGAAGGAAATCAAAGGGGAAGATATCGTCTGCGAGGTCATAAATGGCGGTGTGATCTCTGATCATAAAGGCATCAATGTGCCGGACGTCCATGTCCGTCTTCCTTATATGAGCGAAAAAGACAGAGAGGATATTTTGTTTGGAATCCGGCAGGGGGTTGATTTTGTGGCGGCGTCGTTTACCCGTACTGCGGAGGACGTCATGCAGATTCGAAAACTTCTCGACGAAAATGGCGGAGAGGATATCAATATCATCGCCAAGATTGAAAATGCCGAGGGCGTGGAACGGATCGACGAGATCATCGAAGCGGCGGACGGAATCATGATCGCCCGTGGGGATATGGGCGTCGAAGTTCCGGACGAGGATGTTCCGGTCATCCAAAAGATGATCATTAAGAAAGTTTATGAGGCGGGCAAGCAGGTGATCACAGCGACGCAGATGCTAGATTCGATGATGAAAAACCCGAGGCCGACGAGAGCGGAGACTGCCGATGTGGCAAATGCGATCTATGACGGGACGAGTGCGATCATGCTCTCCGGCGAGACCGCAGCGGGCGCTTATCCGGTGGAGGCATTGAAAATGATGGTGCGCATCGCAGAGCGCACGGAGGAGGATATTGATTACCGCAAACGCTTTTTCCTCCATGACCGCAAGGCGAACCCGGATATCACCGATGCGATCAGCCATGCGACCTGTACGACCGCTCATGACCTGAATGCGAGGGCGATCGTCACGGTCACAAAGTCGGGAAGGTCGGCGAGGATGATCTCCCGCTACCGCCCGGACTGCGATATCATTGGCTGTGCGATCTCCGAAAAGGTGACGAGACAGCTCAACATGTCGTGGGGCGTGAGGCCGGTGCTTCTGGAAGAAAAAGAGGAAGTGTTTGAGCTGTTTGAGTACGCCGCCGGGGAATGTATGCGCGAGGGACTTGTGAACAAAGGGGATGTGACGGTGTTTACTTCCGGTGTGCCGATTGGGATATCCGGCACGACGAATATGATTAAGGTTCAAGTGGTTTAAGGAATTTCAAACTTGACTTTTGTCTCCTTTTGATTATAATTATACTTGGGAAATGATTTGATTTTCCATTTATAAAAAAGCAGGATTCCGCGAGTTTACATCGCGAAACAAATAATCAACTACTTAGGAGGTAAATTTCTCATGGCAACAAAGGCTAATTACAAACTTGATGAAATTGGCGCCGGTAAAATTGGTTTTTCCAAAACCCGTGCTATCATCGAAGCTGGATTTTATGGTAACAATGTAGTAAAGGTGAATACTCTGAAAGAGGCATATAACCTTGCAAAAAATTCACCGGGTACGATCGTAACAGACATGCCTGTGTACAGGGGAGAAGAATTTGGCCTCGATGCAGATGCCAAAGTACTGCTTTTTAATGATGGCGCTGTTACTGGACGTTATGCGGCTGCGCGCCGGATCAAAGGCGAGCCGGGCGTGGATGCTCCAAAGCTTGACAAAGTAGTTATGGATGCGATGTATAAAACCCGTTTCAAAAAATTGTATCATGCGACGGTTTATGTAGGTCTTGATCCGGAGTTTATGGTAAAAGCGCATCTTCTCATTCCGGAAGGCGAGGAGAACCTAATGTACAACTGGATGCTGAACTTCCAGTACATGTCAGATGAATATGTAAAAATGTACAAAGAGTCACAGCCGGTAGGCGACGGAAAAGAAGCTGATATTTATATCTTCTCCGATCCGCAGTGGGAGCCGACTCCGAGTCCGGACGTGGATTATAGCTGCCTGAGCGACGACAGGACTCTTTGCTATTTTGATACAAACGAGAATTGCGCAGCGATCCTTGGCATGAAATATTTTGGAGAGCATAAAAAAGGTACGCTGACAATGGCATGGGCGATCGCAAACCGCAACGGTTATGCTTCCTGCCACGGTGGACAGAAGGAGTACACACTTTCCGACGGTTCTAAGTATGTAGCTTCCGTATTCGGTCTTTCCGGCTCCGGTAAATCCACACTGACCCATGCAAAACATGATGGAAAATATGGTGTTACGGTTCTTCATGACGATGCGTTCATCATCAATACCGATACATGTGCATCGGTTGCCCTTGAGCCGACGTACTTTGATAAGACAGCAGATTATCCGACGGGATGCCCGGACAACAAATATCTGCTCACTGCCCAGAACTGTTCCGCTACAATGGACGAGGATGGAAAGATCCAGCTCGTGACCGAGGACATTCGAAATGGTAACGGACGTGCAATCAAGTCCAAACTCTGGTCTCCGAACCGTGTGGATAAGATCAATGAGCCTGTCAATTCGATCATCTGGATCATGAAAGACCCTGCGATCCCACCGGTTGTCAAACTGAAAGGTTCGGCTCTGGCATCGGTTATGGGCGCTACGCTTGCGACAAAGACATCGACCGCAGAGCGTGTGGCAGCAGGCACCGACATGAATGCACTTCGTATCGTGCCTTATGCAAATCCATTTAGAACATATCCGCTCGTAAACGACTATGAGAAATTCAAAAAGCTCGTTGAGGAGAAGAACGTAGACTGCTACATCGTGAATACCGGAGATTTCATGGGCAAAAAGGTTCAGCCGAAAGATACGCTTGGAATCCTCGAGTCCATCGTAGAAGGCAAAGCACAGTTCAAGCAGTGGGGGCCTTTCGAGGATATCGAGATCATGGATTGGGAAGGATTTGTGCCTGACCTGAACGATGCGGATTACAAGGCGGCGCTGAAAAATGCGATGGAAAACCGTGTGAACGCAGTAGAGAAATTCGCCACAGATAAAGATGGATACGATAAGCTTCCGGATGAGGCGCTTGCAGCACTGAAGAAGTTGGTTGCAGCACTTGGGTGATCTGGGGTTAGAAACAGAATAAAATCTTAAAAAAACATCCTTTCCTCGGGAAAATAGATTTCTGCGGGGAAGGATGTTTTTTGGGGTTGATTTTAACTTTGTATTTATCCAAAATGTTTTTTCGAGAGTTTGTCAAAAACGCTCTCTGCATCCATAGCCTCTGCTCCGTTTTCCATTTCCTGCTCGGATTCAAAGATCGCCTGATCAATGCGGTTGATTTTTGCAAATTTATCATACAATTCACTGCTCATTACAACTAAATCGCTATATCCGTTTTTGGTAATAAAAATGGGTTCCTGTTCTTTATGCGCGATATTAGAAATCTCAGTTGTATTACGTAAGTCCTTGATAGGCATGATAAGTGGCATGATTCTTCACTCCTTTCACAACGTAATTATAGCATAATTATGCACCAAAACAATACAAATATATTTGATTTTCCTCATTTTTCCTAAACACTAATTTTGTCCCCAAAATAAAAAATTTTCGTAAGTTTATCAAATTTTTATTCCCAACTTTATTTCCAATGTGTTATAATTTAGAAGGTTGGGAATAAAAAATCATTATAACGATTGAGGAACTTTTAAATACATTTAGAAGAACAAGACTATGATACCGTTATAGATTTTATCCAGTTCCTTTCAAGCAAACGAAAAGCCAAAAAAATCAATCAAAGCAGTAAAATACTTTCCGAAATCCAATCTATGTTTTCAGAAGATAAAGGATGGGATTCCGGGGATAGCATGATACGTGACATGGCCACATTTAGAAGAGAACATTACGTAATTCAAAGTGAGGCGATTTGCAATGACACAAGCTCAAATGGAAGATTTATATTTAGAAAGCCCCTCCCTCAAACACAAGGAACAATATGAGGCAATGATGGATGAATGGGAAACATATGGAGGAAGGTTGAATCCGGGTGCATTAAGACGTTATAGTCGTATCGAACAGAAAAATGTAACCTACGAAAAATGGCTGTCTTGGATGGAAGAAGATAGAAAGACCACACAAGATCTATTCTTTTTGATGAAAGAAAATTCACTCTTAGGTGCTATTAGTATACGATATAAGGGGGATCCTGTAGACGGACACTCAGGTTTTGGAATCCGGCCATCGGAACGGAATAAGGGATATGCCACTAAGATGTTGTCTTTAGCATTGCCAATTATAAAGAACTACGGAATTGATCCTCTCGTTCTGTCCTGTGCGAAAGACAATATAGGTTCCGCAAAAACAATACAAAACAACGGTGGAAAATATATGCGGGAAGTCGTTGATGATGGCGAAACCGTCAGCATCTATCATATAGATTTATGCTGATTGATTACATCTCGGAAGCCCTATCTACTGTTCAAAATTATTTTTTCTTTCAGAAGACTCTTGCTGGCAGCGTGCCAAAATAATCGGGGTATATTTTTCCATCAGTTGTTTGGTAATCTCTTCCCCTTTCTTCATCAATTCAGCCTGCTTCTTTCCCCATTCCACTGCTACTTCGTTATCCTCTAATTTTTCGCTCAAAATCGAGTAATCTGCCATAAAAACACCTCCTAACGCTCCTCATATACTATATTTGCTTCATGACAT
>JAMPFC010000072.1 GCA_023664685.1 Roseburia sp.
AAACTGGTAATAACAGAGAAAACACAGAGATTTTACATAAAAAATCATTGATTTAAGGACTAAGGTATGTTATCATCAAAATTAAGTAAACATTTCTAACTTAGTAAATAAATGTATTGATTTGTATTTTTGGAAAAGTACGATTTAAAAAAATATACATATAAATAAAAAAAGAATTATTTTAAACGAATATTTGCGGGGGACAGGAAAATAATAAACAAGGAAGAGTAGAAAAGATGAAGGAACCGACTCAGAAGATATTAGGGTGGCTAAAGAAAAAATGCAGTATTAGGAAATGGTTTATAAAAAACGGATTTCGATTTCAGGAAGAAACGGTACTATGTAAGAGACAGTATATATTGCAAATAATGCTTATGTGTGTTATCACCGCTCTTTCTTGGTATTTTATAGTCATAGAAACCAGTGTATATCATGTGTTTATTTTAAATCTTCTTAATTATATTATGAATGTTGTTGTCCATTTGACGAAACACAAGAAAGTAAAAAGCAAGTTATCATCTACGCTTGATAAGGAAATTTATAAACTCAAGGAAAAAGGAAAAGAGTTTTATAAGAAGATTGTGCGTGAAGAGTTAGGCATAATGTTGATTTTGTTGGTGTTTTTTGTGATTGTTGTTAAATATTGTCTTCCGGCAGAAACAAAACTTATTCCATCGAATGTTCTAAAAGTGTTCTGTATTTGTTTTTTGCTTATATGCGGATTTGGAAACATAGAGAGCATTTTAGAAGAAATGTATACAGCAGAGATGGATTTTATAAAGTTAATAGAAAAATAATTTAAATCATGGGGGATTTTCATTATGAACAGAGAAGAAATATTGTTTTATGCTAGTGTTTTGCTAATTGTGCTAATTATTGCAAATTTCCTTATATTTTGGATGACTAAAGGTGATTTGCGAGAAATGGACGAAAATGATAGCGCAAGGGAGCAAAGGTTCCAAAACAAGCAGGGTCGAGAAACAGAAAATTCGACAAGGAACAAAGACTGGTGTTTCCAAACAAATCACGGTTCGTTTAAAAAATTTTTGAGGTCTAAAATTTCTCAGAGTAGCGAACTTTTGAAAAGAGATTCATATCTGATACCTTTTAAGGAGGATAATTAATGAGTACTGAGAATGAAGAAATATCATTAGAGGGAGAAAAACTTGCAAAAAAGTTTTGGGAGTATATAGAGGCGAGAGCTCAAGAAAAGCCAGACAGTATTATTTTTAATTCTGAGAAAAAAGAGGAGTTTTTGCAGTCTTATACGAAAGAGTACAAACTCATAATTAATAACTATATGAAATGGGGTACAACTTCTCTGGATTCACATAAATGTGCAGCTTTGTTTATCATTCAATGTTTAAAAAGTGAAATATTTACTTTAGGAAAATGGGATGAAGAAGATACAAAAATCAACATATATCCACAGCTTGTTGCTATAGATATTGCTTTTGCTTTTATGCTAAAATGTTTGCAAGAAACATTAGGGAAAAAACGTATCAAGAAAAAAATAAAGGCTTATGATTTGCCTATGCCATATTCTTGTGATAAGCCATATATTGATGTGATGGCAAGGATATTATATTATGAAAAAGACAAAAACGAGTTGGGATTATCATATAATCTTTTTGAATTATCAGATCGTTTGTTTTTGATTGAATATCTTACATTATTACAAAACGGAATAGAACCTTTACGGTTAAGAGATAAATCACATGATTAAAGTGTGGTTTATTTTTTTGCCTAATATTTATATACCTTGCAGACAATTTGATGGTAGTATAGGCGGTCTTGTTTCCCAAAAATACAAATCAAATCACCTACAACCTGAACGCTTATATAAATACGGCCCCCCGATGGCGGTCGCCCCCCTAAACATGGTAAGAAGAGTTGTAAATTACGCCATAACAGAGATGGAACCGTCAAAGATCAATCTGGGGATTGCCAATTATGGATATGACTGGCCGCTTCCCTTTGTGCGGGGAGAAACCGTGGCGCGGACGATCGGGAATGTGGAGGCGGTTCAGATCGCGATCCGCTATGGGGCGGAGATTTTGTTTGATGAGACAGCGCAGTCCCCATATTTTCATTATGAAGATGAGGAGGGGACGGAGCATGTTGTCTGGTTTGAGGATGTGAGGAGTATCCGGGAGAAATACGGACTGCTCACGGAATATGGCCTGCATGGGACAGGAGTATGGCAGATCATGAGATGGTTCCGGGGGATGTGGCTGGTACAATGAAGCTTGAGGCGCTGCACGAGTAGATTTGTTTCAAAATGTTTACAATTCGGAAACGTAAATAACATTGACAAACAGGCGTGTTGTGATATAATTTCCTTGTTATTGCACCATAAAATTTAAGGGGGAAATAAAAGTGTTATCTAAGCTGAGTGTAAGAAAGCCATATACAGTACTAGTGGCAGTTGTTCTGGTGCTTGTACTTGGTGTGCTGTCTTTTCGCAATATGAGTACGGATCTTTTGCCGGATATGGAACTGCCATATGCGATCGTTATGACGACGTATCCGGGAGCCAGCCCGGAGGAGGTAGAGACTGCTGTTACCAAACCGGTTGAGCAGGCGATGGCAAGTATTACAAATATGAAGGAAGTGTCTTCCGTTTCGAGCAGCAACGTGTCTGTGGTTATTTTGGAATTTAATGAAACAACGGATATGAATACAGCCACGATCGATATGAGGGAGAGTCTGGACATTGTTTCCGCACAGTGGGACGATACGATCGGGAGTCCTACGATCATGAAACTGAATCCGGATATGATGCCGATCATGGTGGCGGCACTGGATTATGATAAGCTTGACCGCATACAGGTGACGGATAAGGCAGAGACCGATATTATTCCGGAACTGGAAAGCGTGGAGGGTGTAGCTTCCGTAAGTTCCTCCGGAGAGGTGTCCAAAAAAGTCGAGGTCATCATCCAACAGGATAAGATCGACAAGATGAATAAAAAGGTCAAGGATGCAGTAGAAGGAAAGCTCGATGACGCCAGTCAGAAGCTTTCAGACAATAAAGATAAGATAAAAGATGGAAAAGATACGCTCGCGAAAAAGCAGGAAGAGACAGCGGAGCAGCTTGCGAAGGGGGAGACAAAGCTTGCAAAGTCTTCCAAGAAAATGGAAAAAACATTAAAGACCCTGAACAGCAATCTGAAAACCATCGAGGCGAACGAAGAGAAACTGAAAGAGTCGGAAAAACAGGTAAATGCCGGTCTTGTGCAGATCAAGACCCAGAAAGCAAACTTAGAGGCGACGGTCAAAACGCTTACGTCAGCGAAGGATGGGCTGGCTCAGTTAAAGAGCGGTCTGGACGGATTAAATGCGCAGAAACAGGCTTTGGAGGGACAGATTGCCGCTGCCGGTGAGACGGTGGAACTGAAAACACAGCTTGAAGCGATCAATATGCAGATTTCCGTTCTCCAGTCCAAACTCACAGAGCAGGGGATCAAGGAGTCTGAACTTGATGCGAAACTTACAGAAGCAGAAAACGGTCTCGCACAGGCACAGGCAGGTCTCACTGAGATTTCCAAGCAGGAGACGACGCTGAACAAGAGCAAAAAAGAGATCACTAAGGGTAAGAAACAGGTCGCTGAGGGAAAGAAAAAACTGACCGATGCGAAGAAAAAGCTGCAAAAGGGACAGATTTCCGTCGAAGAGGCGACGCAGGAATTAAGTAAGCAGAAGGTACTGGCGGCGATCAAACTCAGTGTGGCGGAGGCAGAGGTGTCCAGTGGTGAGAGTAAGTTAGATGAAGCCGAGAACACGCTGAAAGAAACCTCAAAGACAACAAAAGAAAATACAAATCTTGAAAAGATCATTACAAAGAGCATGGTGGAAAATATCCTGAATGCCGAGAATTTTGATATGCCGGCAGGATACATCACAGACGATGATTCCTCTTATCTGGTAAGAGTCGGAGATAAGATCGAAGCCGATGGGGATGTTGAGGATCTGGTGATCTGCGATATGGATCTCGACGGACTCAAACCGATCCGACTCTCGGATGTAGCCGATGTGGCAGTTACGGACAATTCAGATGAAGTGTATGCGATGGTAAATGGAAATCCGGCAGTTGCAGTCGTTATGGAAAAGGCTACCGGATATTCGACCGGAGATGTCACAGACCGCCTGATCGATCAGTTTGAAGAACTGGAGGCGGCGAACGAAGGACTTCATATCAGCGTACTTATGAATCAGGGCGTTTACATTGATCTCGTTGTGGATTCTGTCGTACAGAACCTTCTCATTGGTTCCATCCTTTCCATCTTGATCCTGTTCTTGTTCCTGTGGGATATTAGGCCGACCATTATTGTGGCATGTTCCATCCCGCTCAGTGTGGTAGCCGCTGTTGTGCTTATGTATTTCAGCGGAGTTTCCCTGAATGTTATTTCCCTGTCAGGACTGGCGCTCGGGGTCGGTATGCTCGTCGATAACTCCGTCGTCGTGATCGAAAATATTTTCCGTCTCCGAAATGAAGAGGGATATTCCGTGAAAGAGGCGGCGGTAGAGGGAGCCAGACAGGTGGCGGGAGCGATCCTTGCCTCTACGCTTACGACGGTATGTGTATTTGCGCCGATCGTATTTACCGAAGGTATTACTAGGCAGTTGTTTACCGATCTGGCGTTGACACTTGCCTATTCCCTTCTTGCCAGTCTGGTCGTTGGCCTTACGCTTGTGCCTGCTATGTCGCAGGGGATGCTGCGCCGGACGAAAGAACACCGGGGCGGTATCATCACAAAGATACAGGATGTTTATGGACGTGTTCTTTCCTTATTATTAAGAAGAAAAATTTTCGTGCTTCTTGGCTCGCTCGTGCTTCTCATATTGTTTGCCATGCTCGCAGTATCGAGGGGAACTGCTTTTATGCCGGAGATGGAAAGTACCCAGATGACGATTACACTGGCACCGCCAGATGACAATAAGACAATGTCCGAGGAGGATCTGCAGAAAATGTCCACCGAGGCGATGAACCTTATGCTAGAGGTCGACGGAATCGAGACGATTGGTGCGATGTCCGGCGGGGGAACGATGTCTATGATGTCCGGCGGAGGAAATTCGATTTCCATGTATGTCCTTTTAGATGAGGATACAAAGCGGACGAATCAGGAAGTCAAAAAAGAAATTGAAGATAAGACGAAAGATATACCGTGTGATATTGAGGTAAATGCCTCGGCAATGGATATGAGCGCATTGTTTGGCGCCGGGATCACGATCCAAGTCAAGGGAAAAGACCTCGATAAGCTGCAGAGCATCACAGAAGATATGATGAAAAAGATCCAGAATGTAGAGGGAATCGCAGAAGTTACGAACGGAATGGAAGAGGGAAATAAAGAATTTCGTATCACGGTCGATAAAAAGAAGGCAATGGAGTATTCCCTTACAGTGGCTCAGGTATTTCAGCAGATCAATGCCAAGATCAAAGAGGCACAGTCGGCGACGACGATCTCCACGGATACGGAGGAATTGAACGTATACGTCAGTGACAGTGAAGATGTGTCGATGGATCGGGACGACATTCAGAAGATGAAGATTGAATACACCGATGCGATGACACAGAAGACAAAGAAAGTAAAACTTAGTAAGATCGCAGATTTTTCCCTTGCGGATTCACCGTCCTCGATCAACCGGAATAAGCAGAGCCGCTATATGTCTGTATCGGCTTCGATCGATGACGAGCATAATATTGGTCTGGTAAGTAACGAGGTGCGCGATGTGCTGGAGGATTATGAGATGCCCGCCGGATATGACATGGAATTTACAGGTGAGGATGAGAGTATCAATGAATCGGTCGAGCAGGTGGTTCTCATGTTCATCGTCGGCGTACTCTTTATGTATCTGATCATGGTGGCACAGTTCCAGTCCCTTTTGTCGCCATTTATCATATTGTTTACGATTCCGCTTGCCTTTACCGGCGGATTTATGGGACTTTGGATATCGGGAAGCGAGGTCAGTGTCATTGCGATGATCGGATTTGTCATGCTCTCGGGTATCATCGTAAATAATGGTATCGTGCTTGTGGATTATATCAATCAGCTCAGGGAGAGCGGAATGGAGAAGTTCGATGCGATCGTGGAGGCGGGACAGACCAGACTCCGTCCGATCCTGATGACAGCGATAACGACGATCCTCGGGCTTGTGCCGATGGTGGTCAGCGGAGAAAGCGGTTCAGATATGGTGCGGCCGATGGCGATCGTTACGATCGGGGGACTGATCTATGGTACACTGCTTACGCTGTTTGTCGTTCCCTGTATCTATGCTGTCCTGAACCGCAAGAAAAATAAAGACATTCAGGACATGGAAAAGTAAGGAGAATGAAACGTTATGGATGCACCGATTGGGGTATTTGATTCGGGAGTCGGCGGCCTTACGGTCGTGAAGGAGATCATGAGGCAGCTTCCGGGTGAGAATCTTGTTTATTTTGGAGATACGGCGCGGGTGCCGTATGGAAGCAAGTCAAAAAATACAGTATGTAAATACAGCAGGCAGATCGTGCGTTTTTTGCAGACCAGAAAGGTAAAAGCCATTGTCGTCGCCTGCAATACAGCGAGCGCCCTTGCGCTGGATGAGATCAAAAGTGAGATCGACATTCCGGTACTTGGAGTGGTAGAACCCGGTGCGGTCATGGCGGCGGATACGACGAAGACGAACAACATCGGGATCATCGGTACAGAGAGTACGATCAAGAGTGGCATCTATAATAAGTTCCTTCACCGGATCAATCCGGAGATCACGGTCGTCAGCAAAGCGTGTCCGCTCTTTGTCCCGCTTGTCGAGGAGGGGCTTTGGGAAGACCGTGTGACGGAGGATATCGTAGGCAGATATCTTCATGAGATGAAGGAATATGACATTGACGCCCTGATTCTTGGATGTACCCATTATCCTTTACTCCGCCGGACGATCGGAAGGGAGATGGGCGAGGGAGTAAAGCTTGTCAACCCGGCATATGAGACAGCGAAATCCCTGAAAACCCTTTTGGCTGAGAAAAATCTCCTTCATGCGGTAGGCATAGATGGGGAAGAACCTTCATATGATTATTTTGTCAGTGACGGAGTCGATAAATTTATTTCTTTTGCCGATGACGTGCTGTCCTGCCATGTAGAAAAAGCAGAAGTAATTGACATCGAGTCGTATTAAATGATTAACCGGGCGGTGCTGTCAGGTTGGTGGGAGGGTTCTCTGTGGAGAGAAGACCAAAAAGGAATCGGAAAGCCAGAACAGGAAAAAAATGGAAAATTTTTCTTGCAGCCATTCTTTTCTTTATGGTGCCGGTCGAGACAGGTTGGATACTGGGAAGAGTAAAGGCGGATGCTGTCCTTCCGCTTGCGGAGGACATGGAGGAGTTCCGGTGTTTTGATATCAAGGCAGAAGAGCTTGCGAACGAGCAGCCATTTACGGAAAAGTATTATCGGCGGCTTGCGAAAAGGCTTCTTTTTGGCGGCGAGTCCGTGTCGCTTTCCTTTTCCCTCCAACTTCGGGACGAGGTGCTTGCTTCGTACAGCGACGCCTATGCGACGGTACTCAGTGACGTCAGGTGTTTTCCGGTCGCTTTTGATGGAACGGGCGAGGCGACGATCTCTTATGAAAATTCATGGGGAAATGCGAGAAACTACGGAGGTGACAGGCGGCATGAGGGCGTGGATCTGATGACGTCCAATCAGATACCCGGATATTTTCCGGCGGTCAGTGTGTGCGATGGGATCGTGGAGAAGATTGGATGGCTCGAACTCGGCGGATACCGGGTCGGGATCCGGAGTGAACACGGTATGTATGCCTATTATGCGCATCTCGATTCTTACAAGGCGGGGCTTGATGCCGGCGACCATGTAAAAGCGGGCGAGACGCTTGGCTATGTGGGAAATACCGGATATGGGGAAGAGGGAACAAGGGGAAAATTTGATGTACATCTGCATTTTGGCATGTACATTGATATAGAAGGAAAAGAAATAAGCATCAATCCATACGAAATCTTGAGATATCTGGAATCATAAGAAAAGTGAGGAAGTTATGAAAAAGTTAAGAGGGACAAAATGTGAATTTGGATACATCAGCAGCCAGAAGAAATTTCAGGCGCTTATGTTATTGCTCTATATCGCGATCGGGGTAGGGCTTTTTTTGACCGGTTTTCTGATCACCGGAACGAGGGCAAATCTCTTTACCGTGCTTGGAATCCTGATGGCGCTCCCCGGGGCAAAGCGCGTGATCGCACTGGTTGTCATGGTGCCGCGCAAGTCTGTAGAAAAAGAGCGGTATGATAAAATGAGATCGGCGCTGTCTAAGGAGAGCGGGCTGCTCACGGATTATGTCTTTACCTCCCCGGACAAGGTCATGAATCTTGACTTTGTCGTTGTCGATCGGAAGAACGTGATGGGGATACTCGGAAGGGACGGACAGGATGTAAAATATATGACAGACTATCTGCAAAAAGGAATCGACGAGACGGTGTCCGGCTGTGACGTCAGGATCTTTTTCACGGATGAGGATTTTTACAAATTTTATGAGGAGTTATCCGCAGGCGAGACAACCATAGATGACATGTCACCAGATGACACGTCCGCAGACGAAAGAGAGAAAACAGCGAACGAAGAGCAGGAAGAGATCATAAAGTATCTGAAGATCTTGGCAGTATGATGCCGGAACGCAAATCGGCGGTGAAAGTGATGATCGGATGAAAGAGATTATAATAGGAAAGAACCAGTGCGGACAGCGGTTGGACAAGTTTCTCGCAAAATATATGAAGGAGGCGTCCAAAGGATTTTTATATAAGATGCTCCGCAAAAAAAATATCAAGCTGAATGGGACGAAGGCAGCGGGCAGTGAGAAACTCTCGGAGGGAGACGTGGTGACGCTTTATCTCTCAGATGAGACTATCGCTAAGTTTGCCGGACAGGATAAAAACGAAACGAGTATGCCGGCGAAAAGCCAGACTTCCCTTTCTATTATATATGAAAATGAGCATATCGCCCTGATCGATAAACCGGCAGGGATGCTCTCGCAGAAAGCCGGCTCGTCAGATCTCAGCCTTGTGGAACATTTTCAGGCTTATGTGGGGGATACCGCCGAGGGATTTTCTCCCGGGATCTGCAACCGCCTCGACCGGAATACGAGCGGCATCGTGATCGGCGGAAAGAGCTTGCTCGGGTTACAAAAGATGTCGGAACTTCTGCGGGAACGAAAGCTTGAAAAGTATTATATCGCAGTGGTGAAGGGAGTTTTGCAAAAAGGCAGTGTGGCGGAGGGGTGGCTGATCAAGGATCCGAAGACAAATAAGGTGAGGATATCAGCCCGGCAGACGCCAGAAGCTTCTTATATAAAAACGGGTTATGAACCCCTTGGGACAGATGGAACATTTACGTTATTGAAAGTGCGGCTTTTTACCGGGAAGCCGCATCAGATACGCGCCTATCTTGCCAGTATCTCCCATCCGGTCGCCGGGGATACCAAATACGGAGGGCGCATACCGGGAAGTCCTGTCCACAGGCAGTTATTACACGCATGGGAACTGCGTTTCCCACAAATGAAAGAGCCGTTTGCGGATCTGAGCGGGGCGGTGTTTTCTGCCGGACTTCCGGAGGATTTTTACCGGGAGCCGGAGATCGGGAAGCTTGTAGAGAAATATATGAAATGATCAGGAAGGAGAAAGAAAAATGAAAAAAGCAGTTATGTTGTTTGCAAACGGATTTGAAGAGGTGGAGGCGCTGATGACAGCCGATATTCTGATGAGAGGCGGGGTGGAGGTGACGCTTGCCTCGATCACAGAGGAGATGGAGGTCACAGGCTCGCATGGAATCCGCGTCGGAATGGATGCGGTGATGGAGCAGGTGGATTTTGCAGGGCAGGATGCTGTGCTGATCCCGGGTGGGATGCCGGGGACACTTAATCTGGGGGACAGCAAGAAGGTGACAGGGGTGCTTACTGAGATGCACGAGGCGGGAAAGATCGTAGGTGCGATCTGTGCGGCACCATCGGTACTCGGACAGTGTGGAATGCTGAAAGGAAAGAGGGCGACCTGCTATCCGGGATTTGAGGAGAAGCTCACAGGCGCAGAGTTTGTCGATGAAAAAGCTGTCGTAGACGGAAATGTGGTTACGAGCCGAGGGCTTGGGACGTCGATGGAGTTTGGCTTTGCTTTGCTAGAGGTGTTGGTTTCCAAGGAAAAGGCGGAGGAGATCCGGAAGCAGATCGTATTTATGTACTAGTGCAATGGCGCCGCCGGGGCGGTCAGGTCTGGGTGACGGTGTTTTAAAATTAAAAAGTATCAAAAAAGAAACCATTTCAAAGACACGGAATTTGTTATGTTTTTCTGTTGGAAAAATTTATTAAATATTAAATTTTAATATTTTAGTTGCATTCTGAAAGCAGGAGTGTTATAATGGGGACTGCATGTGGGAAATACCACGAAAAAACTATAACTATAAGGAGGAACTTGGATCATGAAGAAGTTCGCAAAGAAGGCTTTAGCCGGAGCTTTGACATTAGCTATGGTCATGAGTATGACTGCAGTAGTAAATCCAGAGACTGCATCAGCTAAAAAAGTGAAGGTTAAAAAAGTCACAGTGGCTGCACCATCAGGTAAGACTGCTTATGTTGCAAAAGGTAAGAAGATCAAGCTTACTGCCACAGTAAAGGTTACGCCGAATAAAAAGGCTAACAAAAAGGTAACTTATAAATCAGCTAATAAGAAAATTGCAACGGTAAACGCAAAAGGCCAAGTAAAAGGTGTAAAGGCCGGAAAAACAAAGATCACTGTTACTGCTAAGAAGAATACAAAGAAAAAAGCTACGATCAAGGTAGTTGTTAAGAAGGCAGCAGTAAAGAAAGTTAAACTGAATGCTAAGAGTATCTCTGTTGCAGTAGGCGGCAAGAAGACACTGAAAGCAACAGTAACACCGAAGAAGAACACAAGCAACAAGATCGCTTGGTCTTCTTCTAAGAAAAAGGTTGCAACCGTATCCGCTAAGGGTGTTGTAAAAGGTAAAAAAGAGGGTACAGCTACGATCACAGCAAAAGCTGCAGATGGTTCTGGAAAGAAAGCGACTTGTAAAGTACAGGTTGGCGCAGGAATCAAATCATTGGCAGTTCCGCACAGCGAAATTGTACGTGTAACTCTTTCAAGTGCTAAAGCCCTGAATGCTACTGACTTTACAGTACAGACAAAAACGACTGCATCCAGAAAGTATGTAAATTCGATCGAAGTTGATCAGGTTCGTACAACAGATGGCGGTAAGACATATGATGTACTTATCAATGGCGATATCTCCAAGGATACATTCCTTAAGGTGACAATATCTGCCCTGAAGGGTGAGAACTCCAAGGAGCTTTTTGTAGAGGACATCGCCGGTTATGGTTACGGAGAAGATCCGATCGAACGAGTAAATGATTATCAGCAGGGAGATAGTTACAGTAGAGAGTGGTATATTACAGGTGTTGATACTGTAGGTCAGTTAAAATACGCAGTAACTGGACTTCCGGCGGGTCTTAAGGCATATCCGAGCAAAGACCAGACATCTATGATAGTTAAGGGTACATTTGCAAATGTAGAGAATGGTACAACAGCTACTCTTACCGGTGTGGATGAAAAAGGTAAGACGGTGAAGAAGAGTTATGTGTTCTATGTAGGAAACAAATCAACTCTTGTAGGAAATGTACTGAGCAGAACCGTTCTTTCTTATACACCGGATAATGAGGAGACCAAAGCAGATGAGGAGACAGGATTTGATTTCCTTGATGATAGAGGATTCCTTCGAAATGGTGGAATGTGGACTAAAATTTCTGGTGGTTCCGGAAACTATAATTATTCTGTAACAGGTCTTCCTGCTGCTGTAGATACAATGTCTGTAGATGGTTATATTCGTTCTACAGATGCAGATGATAGTTATAAGAGACTGCCAATCGCTGCCGGAACTTATAATGCAGTATTAACAGTTACAGATAACTACTATGAGGGTGTTTCTGCACAGTTCCCATTCACGATCACAATTACAGATGGTGTAGCTGTAACAGGTTCCGTTAAGGATGCAACTGGTGCGGTTATGAAGTACACAAGTGTTGGTGGTAATACGAAGATGGATGCTTATGGATTCATAAATTCCCTTGATGCTCGGACAAAAACGGATGGAACATATGCAACAAGAGTAATCCCGGGAGATTATTGTACTTCTGTCAATGGTTGGGATCTGAGCGTTGGAAATATGTTTACAGCTGCTTCTGTAAAAGATTTCTCTGTACCGCTTTATAAAGTAAGCTTTACAACAACAATCGCCGGTGCAGCTGCATATGATACATCAAGCACACCATACTTTATTGATGCGTATGGACGCTCTTATCCGTTGGACTCTGATCCAGATGATTATACATTGTATGCTTATCTGAGAGCAGGTTCTTATGAGATGCAGTCAGCTACAGGTAATGTAGATCAGAAGATTAGATATAACAATACAGTTTATGCTTATACAAAGGTTACGACAGAGCCATATAAAGATGGTGTTAGAACTTATTTAAGTGATAATGACCAAGTAGGCGAGCGTGCTTGGCAGGTATCCTGTGCACCGTTTACGGTAGCAGGTGCGATGACTGTCCAGTTGACTGGTGCAATGCTTCCAGAGAACGCTAACAATTATTATTATGATGATTGATTGGTAAGATTTTGTTTGGTGAAAACAGAATATAAGATTTATTAGAAACTTCGGCGGTTTGTTCCGCCGGAGTTTTTTTGTGGTGGTTTGCGGGGAGGGGGATTCTGGTGTGGTGGGCGGTGAAGGGAATTGATTGGAGATGGGGGAGTTTTTAGGAAGCATGGTAGTGCTAGGGGTGTATTCATCTAAAGATGCATTTAGCGAAACAAATTTAGCAAAACAAGAAGTTTGTTTTTCTTGAAAACATCTCTGCTACATGATAAAATATAGACAAAAGTACAACTGAAAGGCAGATGAAGGGATTGGCAGATTCTACAAACTAGCAAAAGAATTTAACGGATAGTCCGTCTGATACAATAGATGAAGTGGCGAAATATAAGATTAAAGATAGTGTGTTTACCAATCTTTTTAAGGATAAAAAGTATCTGCTTCAGTTGTATAAAGCACTCCATCCAGAGGATACTAATGCTACAGAGGAGCAGTTGAAATATGTGACCATAGAAAATATCCTGATAAATGGGCTATATAATGATTTGGGATTTATGGTTGGAAACAGATTGGTAATCCTTGTGGAAGCACAGTCTACATGGAGTGTGAATATTATTATCAGAGTATTGTTGTATTTGGCGCAGACATATCATGATTATTTAGCACAGACCAAACAGCCCTTGTATACCAGTAAACAAGTGCAGGTTCCGGAACCGGAATTGTATGTTATATATACGGGTGATCGGCAGGAACGTCCAACCGAAATTTCATTATCAAAGGAATTTTTTGGTGGTAAGGCTTGTGCTGTTGATGTAACGGTAAAAATGATTTATGACGGTACTGTTTCTGAGGAAACAGGAGAAGGCGACATTATCAATCAATATATCATCTTCACTAAAGTTTGTAATGAGCAAGTGAAGTTATATGGCAGAACCAGGAAAGCAATATTGGAAACCATTCGTATCTGTAAGGACAGAAATGTTTTGAAAGAGTATTTGGAAAGCAGAGAAAAGGAGGTCGTGGACATTATGATGGTATTATATGATGAAGAGGAAGCTATGCGGACTTATGTGGAAAGCGAACGCTATGATGCACAAAATGATTTAAGGATTGAGATGGCACTTGATATGTTACGAAATGGTGAACCTATTGAAAAGATAATTAGATACTGTAAGTTATCCAAAGAGAAAGTTTTGGAATTACAACATTCATAATGTTTAAAGTTTTGGATTTTTTGTCTTGTCTGGGCGAAAATAAGAAAATTCTTGAAAAATCAGAAATAACATGTTATAGTAAGAATAGTTAAAAAAAGGAACAACCGCCCACAAGGGGTTGACCAAATGTATAAGATAGCAATGCCACCCGAACACCGACCAAAGTATCAGGGTGGCTTTTGCTATGTAAAACAGTTACTTACAAAACGTAAACACGCGAGGAAAGCAATTTTGATGATTGGGGATTCAAGGGAGTCAGCAGTTTCAAGAACCGCATCATGGAACATTTTCTGATTGCTTTTTGAGATTGGCGATGTTAAAATGATTTCAAGAAGAAATGAGCATTGTATTTATGCAAAAGATTCTAAGGGGAAGATTTACGATATTGAAGTCCAACGCGCAGACGAGGGTGCGGATGTGCATAGAGCCAGATTCAACAGCAGTATGATCGACACGAGGATGCTGAAGGAGAGCCAGAAGTTCAGGGAGCTTCACGAATCTTATGTCATCTTTATCACGAAAAATGATGTGATGGGAAGCGGCTTGCCGCTATATCATGTAGACAGAGTAGTAAAAGAGACGGGTATATCCTTTGGGGATGGCTCACATATTATATATGTGAATGGGAGTTATCAAAATGAAGATGACCCAATCGGAAAATTGGTGCATGATTTTGACTGTAAGAAATCATCCGATGTGATTTATCCTATATTGGCGAAGCAGATCCATTATTATAAGGAAACGGAAGGAGGTCGAGCGATTATGTGCAAGGCAGTGGAGGAATTAGCGGAGACATGGGCCGAGAGAAGAGCAGAGGAACGTAGGATTGATGATATAAGGAATCTTATGGAAACAATGAAATTATCGGTAGAACAGGCAATGGATGCATTAAGGGTGTCAGAGGAAGATCGAGTGGTTCTTTTGAAAAGGTTTTAGCTTATCAAAAAGATGAAGTGATATGCATTGAACCTTATTTTGCAGATGAGCATGGATTGAGTATATTGCATACAAAGACAGCCAGTGTCATGAGAGGAATAGAGCATATGGAGAAAGAAAGTACTGTTAGAGACAATTTTGTAAAATACACGGTGAAGGACAGCGTTTTTTCAGACATATT
>JAMPFC010000073.1 GCA_023664685.1 Roseburia sp.
ACCGCCCCGCCATTCATCTCCGAACCGGTTCCCGCCATCGTCAGCACACAGCCTACAGGAACAATCTCACAATCCGGTTCCTCAAAGCGGATATAATACTTCTCCCACGGTTCTTCCTCGCAATGAACAGAAACCGAAACCGCCTTCGCATAATCACAGCAGGAACCACCACCTACTGCCAACAATAAATCCACCTGATTGTCTCTGGCAATCTGAACGCCTTCGTGCAGTTTTTCCACCGTTGGATTTGGCATAACACCGCCATCTTCAAAAATCTCTTTACCGTTTTCTTTCAGAATTTTCACAACCTGCTCATAAATTCCGTTTTTCTTAATGGAACCACCGCCATAAATGAGCTGTACATTTTTACCGTACTTTGGCAGTTCCTCATTCAGATAATTAAGGGAATCCTCCCCAAAATACAGTTTTGTCGGATTGCTAAAACTAAAATTTCCTAACATGATTTTTCTCCTTTCCTTTACTAAACCACCCGGTATGCTTTCCATTTCCCACTCAGCCACCGTATACTGAAAACCACCGCACGGAACAACCAGTCACAGACCATCGCAAGCCATACGCCAAGCGCCCCGATTCCCAACGTCCCTGCAAACAGATACGCTGCCCCAATGCGGAATACCCACATGGAAATGACAGATATGATCATAGCGAAACGCACATCTCCTGCCGCCCGCATCGATGCCGGAAGTACAAAGGTCAGCGACCAGATAAAAACCGCCCCGACGGTATGTACCAATACCATCTGCGAGGTAAGTGCCGCCGTAGCTTTCGATAAATGATACCACTTCAATATGACAGGAAGTGAGAGCCACATCAGCCCGCAAAATACAAACAATGCCACATAGGATAAAAATAACAGAACCCGGTTATAATACTGCGCCTGTTTCTCATCCTTCGCCCCGATACACCTTGCAATCACTGTTGTTGCCGCAAGCTGCATGGCAGAACCCGGTATCACCTGAATACTTGCTATCGTCTGGCAGATAGCATTTGCAGTGATCGCAGAAGTACCAAATCCCGCAACCAGACTTGCCAGAATGATTTTTCCTGCCTGAAACAATCCATTTTCAATGCCATTTGGCACTCCGATTGACAATATTTTCCGTATCTGCTCGCCATCCGGCTTGTAACGCAGTGTTTTTTCCAGATACAGCACTCTTTTTTTCTCCAGCAAAAGACCGATCATCACAACTGCTGCCGCATACCTTGCAATCACAGTGGCAGCCGCCGCCCCTGCTGTCCCCCATTTCAAAGCATAAATAAAAACCGCATTGCCACAGACATTGATAAAGTTCATCATGGCAGAAAGGTACATGGTAATCTTGGAATTTCCCATCGTGCGGAAAATCGCCGCCCCAGATTCATACACAGACAATGCCGGGATGGACAATGCCACAAGCAACAGATATCTGTTAGCGCACCCATATACCTCCTGCGTGATGGCACCAAATACAACGGTAAGCAAGAACTTGCGTATCAAGTAGATAAACCCCATAATCCCTATGGATACCAGACCAGAGAACCAGATGAGTTGTCCCGATGTATTCCTTGCTTCTTCCTTCTTTCCTGCACCAAGATACTGTCCTGCCACAACTGCCCCTCCGGTTCCAAAAGCGGCAAAAATATAAATCAAAAGCTGAAATACGGTATCGATCAAAGATACGCCTGAAACTGCCGCCTCCCCCACACTGGAAACCATGACCGAATCAATCATGCCAACTAACAAGGTAAGGGCAAACTCTGCCATAAGAGGGAATATCAGTTTTAATAGTTCTTTTCTGCTAAATAATTTCTCTGAAACAGCCACTTCTTTCCCCGCTTTCTTTTCCACTCAGCCTGTCAGCATCAACTAACCTTTTGTTGTGCTCTTTACCCATTTTACAATCTTATCTTTTGACGATATGATAATTTCTGCTTACTTCTTCTACTGTCATACGCTCCTCATTTCTAAATGCATCACACGAATATAAAAAGCAAGTGCAAAAATGCAACAACATCTTTTACACTTACATTATATTTCCTGATTCATTTTATATCAAATACTTAGTTTTTATGCCTTAGCCATGCCTAAAAAGCATTTTGCATGTTCTATAAATTTCTCTGCCGCGAGACCAAATGGCTGCTGCCGTTTCCATGCCAGCACACATGTCGCTGTCAGCTCCGGAGATAACGGCCTGCATGTTATCTTGGTATGATCCCAGAAAGGAACCGAACCCTCGATCACAACAGAGTATGCCAGTCCATTTGTAACCATTACTGCCCCATTGGTATTGAGATTACTGGTAAAAAGAACATGCAGATTATTATAGTAATCCCCAAACCAACTGGCAAGCTCACTCTGCACACTCAAGCGGCGTGGCAGAATCATCGGAAGCTTAGATAAATCTTTCGCACTCACCGCCTCCTTTTTTGCCAGTTCATCATCTGCCTTCATTAACACTACCCATTTTTCCTTTGTATCCAAACGGATAAACTCATACTTTTCAATATCAATCGGCTCCAGTAAAAGCCCGATATCAATCAGTCCCACATCCATCTGCTCTTTCACCAAATCTGCTGTTGCTGTAAAAATATCATAGGTAACGCCGGGATATTTTTTACTAAAATCTGCAATCAGTTCCGACAAAATCTGAACCGAGGCAAGTTCCCCGCAGCCGATCGTGATTTTTCCTTCAATCTGCTCCTCCTGCTCTACCAGTTCCTTTTCCGTATTGTCCACAAGCTGCAAAATTTCTTCCGCCCTTCTCCGTAGCAGCATTCCTTCATTTGTTAAGGTAATCTTCCGCGTGCCCCTGTGAAACAACTTAACACCTAGCTCATCCTCCATCTGGGATAACTGGCGGCTTAACGTAGGCTGTGTAATATGGAGTACATCCGCAGCTTTTGTAATGCTTTCTTCCCTTACCACCGTGAGAAAATAGCGAAGAACACGAATTTCCATATGTCTGCTTCCTCCTGTTTTTCATTTTGTATCATTATAACAAAGCAAAGTCTGAGAGACAATCATGTTTTAATAAATGTATATGAAATATTGCATTCATAAGCCGCTTCTGAAAAACTATGATTCCGCACAACTGCTTGGAAATATTTTATCTGCCTTAACAAAACCTTCACCCCGATTTAAGATTCTTCTGTCCCATCCATTTCTTCACAAAACATTCCAAAGATATAAAGCGCCGATTGTCCATAAAGTCCTGTACTGTCATCCGAAAAATTTTTGCCTGTTGCCGATGTATAAAACCGATCTAGTGTTTCCTCAAAACTCCAGTGAAATTTATCGCCTATCATTTTAACAACGTCAGGCAATATTGCTGCTCGTATCGTACCATGTTTCATTCTTATTCTCCTCCCTCCATCACTTCATAGCTTTCTATAAACCGTAAATACTGCAAAGATTTCTCTGTGCAAAAAGCAATCTGATTATTTATCCGTTCAAATTTCAGTCGTTTCAAGGCGTCCTCTTTTCTCATAATCCCCTGCACAACATAAGATACTGTTTCACCCACATTATCATTTGCAATTTTGCCACAGACAATATCATAAGCTTGTTCTTTAATATCCGTTGTATAAAATGCAAAACCAAAATCACGCCCTATTTCAGAGCGTAAAATCTTGGGCCTCTTAATTGTAAGCGTTGTACCATGATAAACGGTCATTCTAGTTCCTCCCCCAAATATTCACTACAAAACTGTACCATGTACTCCATTCCCATTCCATGTAGATCTTCATAATCTAATCTCAAAAGATCTAGTAATCCCTCTCTCTTAAACTGCTCATATACCTTACAGCTTTCACGATTTACCGCATCTGCATAATGTTCGATGCAAAATATTTCGAAAGATATCCTGCTCATATATAAATCCTTCCCTCACCATTTACCTGACCTGCCATATCTTTTCCCTTGAAAATTGCTTTTATTATACGCACCATGTGGCAGGATTGTCAAGTCTAGCTTTTCCGGAAAATCGTATTTAAAAATCATCGCATTTTACCACTTGCTTTATGATATAGTTATAATCTATAATATAAGAAAATGTCAACTATATTTGAGAGGATAACCTATGCATTATACATCAATTTACCAGTCGCCTGTCGGTGAAATGTTCTTAGCCGCCGATGAGACTGGCGCTGTTGGTCTTTGGTTTAAAGGCGAAAAATATTATGCCTATTGCTTAGACAAAGAACATAAACCAAAAGAAACACCTATAATTGAGGAACTGAAACGCTGGCTTGGTATATATTTTGAAGGGAAGGAGCCGGATTTTACCCCTCCCCTGCACATGATCGGAACACCATTTCAGATTGAAGTGTGGAATATTTTACGAGAAATTCCTTATGGGAAAACGACTACTTATAATGAAATTGCAAAAAAGATCGCCAAAAACAGAGGTATCGAACGGATGTCAGCGCAAGCTGTTGGAACAGCAATCGGCAAAAACAACTTGAATCTTATTGTGCCATGTCATAGAGTGGTCGGAACGAATAACAGCTTAGCCGGCTATGCGGGAGGCATTGATAAAAAAATCACCTTTTTGAAACTCGAGGGCGGATATAAGGATGAGTACTTTGTTCCAAAACACAGCACTGCGCCATGATGAATGTGACCTTACCTGCTTTCCAAAGCCTTAATCTTGAAATGTTTTGAGCGCATCTATCGTCTGCTGTATCAATTCATCCAATGACCAGCCAAGCATTTCTGCGCCACGTTTTATGACCTCACGATCACACCCGGCAGCAAATCCTTTTGCCTTAAATTTCTTTTTTACCGACTTTACTTCCAAATCCTGTACGCTCTTTGATGGTCTCATAAGAACCACCGCCCCGATCAGTCCTGTAAGCTCATCTACCGCATACAGCACCTTCTCCATCTCATGCTGCGGTTCTATATCTACCGTTATCGCATATCCGTGGCTTGCAGTCGCGCGAATAATCCTCTCATCGATTCCTCTCTCCCGCATGATCTCTTGGCTCTTAATGCAATGCTGCTCTGGAAACTGTTCAAAATCCAAATCATGCAGTAATCCTACAATTCCCCAGAACTCTTTTTCGTCACCATAACCAAGCTGATCTGCAAAATACATCATTGTTTTTTCAACAATCTGCCCATGCTGCAGGTGAAACTCTTCCTGATTATATTCTTTCAACAAATTCCATGCGTCTTCTCTTGTCATGATTGTGCTCATGTTGCGAACCTCCTGAGTGAATGTTTTATTTCCTATCGTTTTGATAGGCTTTGTAGACAATCATATCACAGGCGTATAAATGTTTCAAGTAAATAATTTGCTGCTCATCGCCATATTTCCATTCATGATCAAATCGATTTTCCAAGATCATAGGCCTGTTTCAGTTCGGATTTTCCCTTAACATCTCCCTCATTCCGATTGCCTCCGGCGAGGACATGACCAAGATCTTTCCATTGCAGATGTTCCATCAGATGTTCATAATAGGGCAAAACATCCTCAAATCCCTGACCCGCTGCCGCCATCAACAGTACGCAAGCCCGGTCATTTCCTCTCAAGAGATTCCCATCGCCCTCCTCCAGTGCAAACAAACGATCAACCGCTGTCCTGAGCTGACCACTCATATTCCAGTAATAAAGCGGTGTGGCAAGCACAACCACATCACATTCCCGCACCACCGGATAAATCTGTGCCATATCGTCGTTCTGCACACAGGGGCAAGCCTTACTGCTGTGTCCGCCAAAACAGCCCTTACAGCCATGAATGTCCATCTCGTCAAGGAAAAACTCTGTGACCGCATTTCCCGCACTTTCTGCACCTTTTGCAAATTCTTTCACCAGAGCAGATGTATTTCCATTTTTTCTCGGACTTCCGTTTAATATTACGATCTTCTTACTCATAAATTTTCTCCATCCTTTCTTTCTGTAAGATTGACTTCCTCCACTCATGATATTATAATCATATCATATATAGAACCAAAAACAAGTACGCACATTTAAGTGGGGTACTTACCTAAAGGAGAGTGTTACGATGAGTATTACTTGCATAAAAAATGCTAAACTAGAAGATACGGGATTTCATTACACAATGTCTCTGATACAGGGGAAATACAAAATGTTTATTTTGTATACCCTGATGGAATACGAGGTTGTGCGTTTCAACGAATTACAGAAATACATAAAAACCATTTCCTACAAAACATTAAGTTCTACCTTAAAAGAATTAGAGGCTGACGGACTAGTTCACCGGGAAGAATACCCACAGATTCCGCCAAAAGTGGAATACAGCCTGACCGGGCGGGGCAAATCGCTGATCCCGATTTTAGATCAGATGTGCGAATGGGGCGATAAAAACCGATTGTAAAACAAAGGAGTATTTTTGAAATGGATAAAAATATAATAAAAAATTATACACTTTTTCTGATTGGATTATTTATCGCTTCATTAGGAGTTGCATTATCAACCAAGGCTGGCTTGGGAACATCGCCGGTATCTTGCATCCCATATTCGATTTCCCTGCTGAGCAGCGCACTGTCTTTCGGCGGATGGCTGAATATTTTTAGCATGATTCAAATTGCAATACAGTTATTGCTTTTAAAAAAGAATTGCAATGCAGTCGAAATTATAATCCAAATCATCATTGCATTTGTATATGGTTATTTAACAAACTTTTCTTGTTTTTTGATCCACAACCTCGTTGTCAATACATATCCGGAACAAATAATATGGCTACTGATAAGCTGCCTTGTGTTGGGACTTGGCATCTGGATCCAATTAAAAGGACAAGTCGCAATGCTCCCGGGAGAAGCGATGAATCGGGCAATCAGCATGGTGACGGGAAAAAAATATGAGAATGTAAAAATCTTTTTTGATATTTTGTATATCCTGATTTCGGCTCTGATTGGAATTTATCTCTTGGGAGGACTAAAAGGTGTACGAGAAGGAAGCATTATTTCAGCCCTGCTGATCGGCAATATCATTAAGCTATATCATAAAATGTGGAATGGCATATCAAAATATAAAAGGATTGTGAGACCAGCAAATAACACACCCCCACGCCCTTATCTGCAATCTCCTTGACACGCTGAATGACATGTTTTTGACCAGAAACATGTCGATCCTGTTCCTCCTGAGAACGTGGCAGAAATTTTGTTGCAACGACATAATCGTCACGTTTTGCAAAATCCCTGAGAGCCTTACCCAGAACTTCTTCGCTATTGCCTTCTTGATAGGACATAGCAGTGTCAAAAAAGTTGATTCCCTGCTCCAACCCATAACGGATAATTTCTCTTGCTCCGTCCTCTGCAACTGCCCATTTGTTCATTCCTATTTCTGGATTTCCCAAGCCCATACAGCCCATACAGATGCGGGAGACTTTCAGGTCAGAATTTCCAAGTATTGTATATTTCACTAGCTTTCCCTCCAATCCTTTTCATGCAAAGAGCAACTATTGCCATTTAATATATCTTTTTTCCTTCCGAATTGTTATACATCTAATTATTATTATCTCACCTATTTTTGTCAACCCTCATTTCAAATATTGGTCAAATATTCAATCATTTTTTAAACAAAAAGATTGTGAGACCATCAAAAAGGTGATATACTAACTATAAGAATATTGTTTTCTCCATATAAAATCATATTCACTGTAAAATACAAATGAAGGGAGGAAGTGCAATGGAAAGGAGTGGTATTATGTCAACATCTGCATATACACGGCAATTAGAAAAAATCAATCAGATATTGCGGAAGGAGATTTCTTTGCTCAAGACACTGCCGGAAGAGGAGGCCAAAGTTCTGGCAAGAAAAAATCTTTCGGAACTAGGTTTAGTCAGTGTGAACAGCAACTATAACGAACCTGTTGCACAAAAAGGACAGCATGTATAATAAATTATCAAACTTAGTACTTGGCTTTCATGGCTGTGATAAAAGTGTGCGGGATGCTGTTATCAATGGCGGCGAACTGGTTAAAAGCATCAATTCCTATGACTGGCTTGGAAATGGTTTCTATTTCTGGGAAAATAATGAAGAAAGAGCCCTACAGTGGGCGGAATATCTTGCATCCAACCCAAATTCAAAAATTACCCATCCATCTGTTTTAGGGGCAGTTATAGATTTGGGGAACTGCCTTGATTTGATGAGCAGCAATTCAATAACTACCCTGCAACTTGGATATGATTTTCTAAAATCCAGTTATGAAAAAGACAACACCTCAATGCCCGTAAACAAAAATATCGGCTCTAACACAGATCTATTATTAAGACCGCTTGACTGTGCGGTAATCGAAAAAATACATTCCATAACACAAAATCCTGAATATGGATTGGAACCATATGATTCTGTCAGAGGCCTGTTTATTGAAGGAAATGAAGTATATCCGGGTTCCGGATTCAGAGAAAAAACACATGTACAGATTTGTGTGGTAAATCCAAACTGCATCAAGGGATATTTCATTCCCAGATCAGCAGACGAAAACTACAAGGTTCCATAAAAAAACATAACCCACGCCCTTATCTGCACCCCGACAGCACTTTTCCAATATCCACATCCACACAGAGCGACTGCTTTTCAATCTCCTTCGGACAGAACGCCTCGCCATAATTGATGCAGGCATAAACCGCTCGGGGATTCGCCGCTGTCATTTGCCAGAACGGATATTTAATAATCCCCGGTGTGTTGGCTCCGACACCCAGCTCCAAAAATAAAATGTGTAAATCTTTATGACGACGGATAAAATCATCATACCGCCCGGCTGCCTGATCCCAACCCGCATCCTCTACAAATGTATCATCACATCGCAGATTCATGGTCATCGGCTCTCCACAGACCGGACATTTTGGAATCAACTCGGTCGGGATGTTCATGAGCAGATGTCCATCTGGCGGAGATAGCAGCTTATCATTTTCCGCTATGGTGTAACCCTGTGCCAGAAGCATTTTCTGCACGGTTTCCTTATTATCATAGGTTTTATCGTGACAGGCTTTGCTGCACTGCCATAAACCGTAGTCTCCCTGCGTATAGAACAAACGCTTCTTATCAAAACCGGCAAACTGAAATTGGTGGTCTACATTTGTAGTAAGAACAAAATAATCCTTGCCTTTTACCAGTTCCAAAAGTTCTATATAAGGCTTTCCCACGCAAACATCATAACGGTTGATATAAATTTGCCTCGACCACCATGCCCAATATTCCTCAAGGGAGGCATAGGGATAAAAGCCACCGGAATAGATATCCGTAATCCCATATTTCTCATGAAAATCTGAAAAACACTTATAAAAGCGTTCTCCGCTGTAAGTCAGCCCTGCCGAAGTGGAAAGCCCCGCCCCTGCTCCGATCAAAACCACCTCCGCTGTAGCAAGCTCCTCTTTCAGCCGCTTGATCGGATCGGATGCAGACAGTACATGCAACGAATGCGGCTCATTTGAGATATTTGCGGTAGATTTCGTAGTCTTCCTGTTTGAAAACATTAAAGATCACCTCGATTCCACTGTTTTTCTGCTGTCTATATTCTCTCACTGTCCGGATCGCAATTTCAGCCGCTTTATCATTTGGAAAATGAAATTCCCCGGTAGAAATACAGCAAAACGCAATGCTTTGTAACCCATTCTGCTCTGCTAATTCCAAACAGGAACGATAACAAGATTCCAGCAGTTCTTTATCCCGGTTCGTGAGCTGCCCCTGCACGATTGGCCCGACCGTGTGCAGGACATAATTGCACGGAAGATTATAAGCCGGCGTGATTTTTTCCCTGCCGGTTTCTTCTTCTCTTCCCTGCTCCTCCATCGATTCCGCACATGCTGCCCGGAGCTGTACTCCGGCAAACGTATGAATTGCGTTATCAATGCAACCGTGACAGGGACAAAAACAGCCGAGCAGCTGACTGTTGGCGGCATTGACGATCGCATCGCATCTGAGCGTTGTAATATCCCCCTGCCAGAGATAAACCCCCTCTTGAAGCGGTTCCAAATCCTCTATGTCTGTAATTCCTTTATCGGCGATTTCATCCCGTAAATACTCATCCTGTATCTCCAGAAATTCGCGGCTTACCGGCTTTGGCATACGGATATTGAAAAGGGAGCGTAACAGTCGTTTTTGTTCCGTCTCCTCTGTCGGGATTTCCATACCACGGTACTCCGGCTGCTCCTCCAATAATTCTCTGATCAAATAAATTCTTCTATCTTTTTGCCTCATTTTCATCCCTCCCGGACTATGGCATTTGGGGACAGAATCTCAATCTTCATATTTTATTTCTCTGCTTGTTGTAACCTTATGCATTACATCAATAGTATCATATCTTTATTGTAATGTCAATAGTTACAATGATTATTCATCTATACCAACGATCTCTACACTAACATTACCGCTTCCCAACACATCAGCCATTCCCTCCGGATTTTCCACATATCCTAAAGAAGTATAACTATATGAAGTAGAAAAGGACTTATAAAAGACCACCAGACAATCCGAACCGTACAGTTTGATTTCCCCTGCCTGTATCTTCTTCGATGAAGTCTCGTTCGTCGGAAAACTTTCCGAAAAGTAATAATACTTTTCATTTCCATTTAATTCTTTCATGGAAAGTGTCATCGGCATCTTTTTTACTAATGCCCTTGTCGTCTGATTGTCATAAAATTTAGCCGCAAATGTTTTTCCGTTGACTGTAAGCGTAACCGGAATTTCCTTCTTTTTATCAGAATGATTTGAAGCAACAACCTTTACCTTAAACCAAAGTTTTTTCTCAAAATTTCCTTTTCCGCTTATTTTCATGCTGATCTTCGCTGTTCCTGTTTTTTTCGCTTTCAACACGCCCGTTTTGCTGACCGACACGACATTTCTTTTATTGGAACGGTACGTTACTGTTACTTTCGGTTTCTTCGGTGTGACTACAAGGCGGATTTGTTTGCTGCTACCCTTTTTCATGGTATATGTTTTCTTATTTACGTTCTTCGTGCCGACCTTCGCAACAACAGATTGTTCCGTTGCTTTCGCTTTTGCCTGCACGACTGCATTATGATCATATGTCTGACCGACAACCAAGCCAAGGATCAGCAATACAGACAATCCCGTCTTTCTAACCCATTTCCTCATTCCAACCCGCCTCCCATAAACATTAAATATTTTTAAATTCAATATAACACGCAATTCAGCAAATAACAAATACTTATATCTTAATAGATTATTTTTTCCCCCTCCTCGGATATGGCTCCTTACAATCCGTAAGACCCGCCAAATAATCCATGCTAGTATCAAGTGCCAATGCGATTTTCCTGCACTGCTCAAATGTATAATAACGCTTCCCGACCTCAATCTTTGAATAATCGCTTTGGTCAATCCCGGTCAAATGCTGCATCCGTATCTGAGTATACCCCTTCTCCTTGCGGAGTTCTCTAAGCCTTCCCATAAGCACCCTCCTTCCCTCCTTAGTATTGTCTGACCTGCATCTGGTATTCACAGCTGCACACCGCCTTTGTAAATATTATGTCATTTTGACCTATTGACTTTAGGGTGAAATTGACCTATAATCTATTTAAAAACCAAAATATCATAACTACTACAGAAACGAGGTAAAAAAATGAAAAAATCACTTATTACACGCTGCTTAGGAAAACTCCTTTTGTCCCTTCTTCTCACGGCAGGGTGTCTATTTTTTGGTGCAGCAGACACAGATGCCGCCGCAGACACAGTTACCGTTACATTAAAATCGGCAGGCGAAGATCATACTACATATGAAATGAAAGAATTAGATTCTGCTTTAAAAAATGTTCCTAATTCTGCCCAAGTTACTTTTTCGATCGATCAGACCGATTGTGTTCGCTTTTCTTATATGCACCAGATCAACGAAAATGAAAGCAAGGGCGAATACAATTCAAACTTTACCCTGAGCGGCAGCCAGCTCAAAAATTACAGTGAATTTACACTGGAAGCCCTGTGTGCTACTCCGGCAAATACCCCTGTTTCCGCAACAGTCAAAGTCATGAACGGCAGCGTTATCACCAGTCAGGTCACCTATTCCGTTACCGTAACTCCGGTCGCCCCCCGATTCGAAAAGAAACTAAGCCCCCAAAAAATCCGCACATATGTTGATGAGTTGGTCTTAGGAGACATTGAGAATGTCTCTGCCGGCGCATCTGTCAGCATTTGGGCGAGCAAACCTCTCTTCTACCGTTTTAACACCACAAAATATGTAGGAAAAAAACAAAAAGAGGTAAAAACCACAAAAACAAAGGCAATTTCTACGACAGAATCTGCCCCCACGATCATTACAAATCTTGAACCAGATGACGTAGAGATTACGGATGAGTGCATCATCTCAAAAACATCAACCGGAAAAATCAATCTATATGTAGTCGTGAAACAAGATGGGAAAGAATACAAAAAAACATACAGCTTTAAGGCAACCAAATATGTCAACCCCTTCCAGAGCTTTTCCGTCAAACTAAAAAACGGAAAAAATCTTCAAATGGCAAAACTGTTTAACACGCGGAACACTGTAGCCAACGGTGACGTAGGTAACGAAATCAGCGACTCACAAGCTAAAAACATGCAGGGTGGCAGACCCTATAAAATTAAAATGAAAAAAGGATTTAAAATCACGAAAATCCGATACCGCAAACCATACGAATGGGCCAATATGGCTAAAATCCGCAAATGGAGCGAATCTTATCAGACCTTACCTAAAGATTTTTGGGAATTTTATGTCTACTATAAGGACAAATCAGGCAATACATATAAAAATGAGATATATATTACAATGAGTATGTTTCCACCGCAATAGATAACTTTACACGAACCCAAAACAACTCAAAACCCGGAGACAAGAAACCATGAGACATTTCAGAAAGACTTTAAAAATATATCTGGCACTTGCCTGTTTTTCCTGTTTGGCGCTGTCTGGAGCGATCCGCATTCAGGCAGAGAGTTTACACACAGCAGAGGTGCCACTTGTTCCTGATACAGCACCGATCGAACAGCCGGCTCCGGCTCCTACTCCCACTCCGGCTGTATCCACTCCTCTGCCGACTACGGCTCCAGTGGCAAAAAAACCACTTCCCACTGTTAGCGGAATCCAGACCATCCGTTATTCCACCTCATCTATTAAAGTTACGTGGAAAAAGACCAAAAACGCCGCAAGCTACAAAATCTATACTTCCACAACAAAAAATGGAAATTATCGCCTTGCGGGCAGTACCCGGAAAACACATTTCCGGATCAAAGGCATGCGTAACAACACGACCTATTATATCCGCATTCAGTCATGCGCCGGCAGCCGCTCCCGCTATGGCGTCAGTCAGTTATCGGGCGCCGTCTCCATGCGGACAAAGACATACCGGAGGACTACCGTATTTGCCGGAGACTCTATTACGACCGGCCTGACTGTCTATAAGACGGTCAACAAAATTGGCATTGGCGGAAATAAAAAAGTAACTGCTGCGATCGGGCTGAATACCGTTACGTTCCGCACCAGACGGGTCTTTGGCGGAAAATCAGGACTCAGCCGGGTCATATCATATAAACCGTACCGTATTTATATGATGTTGGGAATCAATGAGCTGCATTTTCGGCGTGCAAACCTCATGATCACTCAATACGAAAATCTAGTACGCTCCATCAAACAGGCGTCACCGAAGACGGATATCGTCCTGCTCGCTGTGTCGCCGGTAACAAAGGCAGAGCGTGCCAAGCGGCGCGGATTTGGCCAAATTCCGGCTTTTAACAAAAAGCTGAAACAACTCGCTGTGAAAACAGGGTGCAGATACTACGATTACACCGCTTTCCTGAAAAATAGCGACGGTTTCCTGACTGCCAAATACTCGGCGGGCGACGGTTACCACTGGAACACCGCAGGATATAACCGCTTTGCCCAAATTATCACAGCATATGATAAATCACTCGATGAATAGAAAGGACATACCATTATGAACAAGACATCAACGCTTACACATACAATGAAAATTCTTCCATTTTTCCTTTTCGTTTTCCTTATTTGCCTGATTCCATCGACAGGTGCTTCTGCCAAAACCGGCTGCCAGTCCGCCTGTGCCGCAGCATTGAAAGCTGCCGGCAACAGTTCCAAAATCAAATACAAATCTACTACGCCGATGGACTTCGGCGGCTTTTCTGCCTCTGCACAGAAAAAAGCAGTGTCCTTTATGTACATATGCGACGCAAAAGAAGTTTACAGCATATGTGTGGCAAAGG
>JAMPFC010000074.1 GCA_023664685.1 Roseburia sp.
ATAATTTTTACCTAATTGTGCAATCAGATAAGCCGACATGGTATAAGTATCTGATCTTTCGTCCAATTCACTAATGCGTAACAGCTTTCTTTTCGTTGTGTTGCTTACTGCTGCACCACGCACCGTCAATGGCTTTAACGCCAGAGTAAAGTACCCTAGCAGCCGAATATCTTCTGCCGATACTACAAGATAGGTAACAGACTGGTTCTTTTTTGTAAACTCTATCGAATTTTGTTTTAGGAACCATTCCACATCCGGATTCTTCGGACAGGAAAAACCGGAAAGCAGCTCACGAAGTGCTGGCTCTCCGGCTTCATCATCATTTCCCAATGTTAAATATTCACGAATGTTGACCGAAAAAAACTTATCATTCCCTAGCATTTTCTTTCTCCTTTAGTTTCCTTTTCCGCAACCGCATCATTTCCCTTAATTCAGATTCTCCTTTTATCTCTCTTGCCGCCACAGATATATGCTCAGGACGGTTTTTTTCAGATTCTTCTATCGCATTTACAAACATTTCCACTTGTTTGCTGCCGGAAATGACAAAATTTTTCGTGATACTTGAAGTTGCCATATAACATACCTCCTCGTCTTCCATGACTTCCCTGCTTATATTTTATGATGTTACACCGTTTTTGGCAAGGGTTATTTTTTGGTACTTTATATACTCCCTATGTCCTTATTTCACTGTTACCGTAAACCTCTTCGACTTTTCCCCTACAAGGACGTATGGAGTTAAGGCATATTTCCCGAAAAAAAGATTCTCCTGCATGGGTTATAAAAACGTCGGTAAGAGGCATGGGGAGGTGCATACCTTGCATCTTCCCATGCCCTTACCGCTACGTTATTTATATAGCGCAAGCGCCCATGCCAGAGAATCTTTTTTTCGGGATATGCCTCATAACCCATACCCATATCCCCTTACTTCTTCTTCTCCAGAATATATTCAATCCTCTTATAAGACACCGTCTCCGACGGCAGTCCTTTTTTCTTGAGCCGCTCTTTACTCCAGTTCCTCACTGTCTTATAAACAACTGCGAAAACCGGAACTGCGCAGATCATGCCAATAATACCAAACAGAGAACCAAATACAAGGATGGCGAATAAAATCCAGAAACTTCCCAATCCGATCGATTCCCCGATGATCTTCGGGCCAATGACATTTCCGTCGACTTGGAGGATAATAATGATCAAAACAACAAAGATAAATCCTTTTACCGGACTTACGATAAAGACTAAAAGCGCACTCGGAATCGCCCCGATATACTGTCCGAAAAACGGAATAACATTCGTGACGCCAATCAGCACGCTGATCAGTGCGGTATATGGGATACCGGCGATACTCAACACGATAAACGTAATGATCGCTACAATGATGGAATCAATGATCTTTCCACTGAAAAACTTGGCAAAAGAACGGTTAATATCCTTCCCAAGCCCCAACACACGGGACGCATAACGGACTGGCAGGATGGAAAAAAGCATCCTTTTTGCCTGTGCGCAAAATAGCTCTTTGCTTGCCATCAGATAGATTGAAATGATGATCCCGATGACGACATTAAGCATAACTCCAAGTGCATTTATAAGACCATCCGAAAGGACTCCAAGTATTTCTGTACTTGTCGGGATCAGTTCATTTTGCATCCAGTTGATGAGCTGATTATACACCGAACCTGTTATCTCCATCATATACTTAGCAATTTCCGGATGTTTTACGCTGATATCCTGTGCCATAGCGACAATCTTGCGGTAATAACCCGGAAGACTATTTGCCAGATTGGTGATACTGTCAACTACCTCCGGCACAACTAACATTGTCAGCCAGAAAATGACTGCGATCGCTATGATCAGGACAACCGCCACAGAAACCGCCCGGCTTACCCCGCGCACGGTTTTCCTCTTTTTTGTAACCTTGCGAAACAGCGGTATGAACAAATTGCGCTCCACCGCATTTACGAGCGGACTCAGCAGATATGCGATCACAAGACCGATGTATACCGGCATAAGCGCCGAATTTAAACGCTGTACCCCCGCCCAAACCGTATCTATGTTAAAAAACACAAAGCCAAATATGAGAACCGCCACAAGCACACAAAACGCTGTAACTCCCATATATATGTACTTATTATCAAATTTCCTTTTCAATCCATCCCCTCCTGCCTATTCATCTGTCCTTATTATATACTGAGAAGGGATTATTTTCAATAATACTTTGCATAGAATAAGATATTTTATCTTGCCAGTTCTAGTATTTCCTTTATTTTTTCCCGCCCAAGAGGCACATAATGTCCAACTGTCTGGGTTCCATTTCTCGTCGCCCGGTCTGCCATCTCTTCAAAATGTTCGGAGCCAATTCCAAGTTCCGTAAGCGACGTCTTTAAATCCAGTGAAACAAAAAACGCTTTCAAGTGTCCGGAGAGACACTCCGCACGCTCCTGCTCCGTATGATCAAACGGATCTACACCAAATACCCGCGTTGCGATCTGTGCCAGTTTCCACGGTTTTTCCTTTGCCATATATTTAGTCCATGCCACAAGCACAACCGCCATACCCTCTCCATGCGTAATTCCATACTGAGCGCTCAGCTCATGCTCGATCCGGTGAGAACCCCAGTCACCGATCCGCCCCGTATCCAATAAGTTATTGTGGGCGATAGATGCCAGCCACTGGATTTCTGCCCTTGCGTCAAGATCCTTCGGATTCTCCTTCAGCCGCTTTCCATTGAGTAGAAGCGCTTTCACCGCCCCCTCGATCAGATAATCGGTGACATCGGTGTGTTTGACATCAGAAAAATACCGTTCCAGAAGGTGGGATAAAATATCCGCTACACCACATGCGGTCTGAAAGTCCGGAAGAGAAACGGTATATTCCGGATTCATGATCGCAAATCGCGGAATGATACGGTCATCCTCAAATCCAAGTTTCCATTCTTTGTTTGAAAGAATCGCACAATTTGAAGTCTCCGAACCACTTGCCGGCAGGGTAGAAATAACGCCAACCGGAAGCACCGTATCCGGCACCACGCCTTTGTCAAAAAAATCCCATGCATCTCCCTCGTATGGGATCGCCAGTGCCACTGCCTTTGCTGTATCAATCGCACTTCCACCACCTACGGCGAGAACAAAATCAACATTTTTTTCTTTACCGAATGCCGCCAGTTCACGCACTAGCTCAATGGAAGGATTCGGAACGACGGAACCATTTTCATAGAACGAAATCCCTAGTTCACGGCACGCATGTTCCACCGTATCATAGATTCCAAGTTCACGGATAAAATCCCCGCTGTATACTACTAGCAAAGAGGTAGCTTTTTCTTCGCAAAGCAGCCTGTGTATCTCTTTTTCCGACCCCGGGCCAAATACGATTTTTGCCGGGTTGTGATATTGAAAATTTACCATCGTCCCCATTCCTTTCCTTTTTTATCGAATATCCTTTCGCCATGTCGCCGGTTTGAACTCATCCTGAATCGGAAGAAGTCTTTCGTCAACATCGATCTTTAATACTGAATTGAAATTGTTCGTCGCGATCATTTGCGCAGCAAATCCTACGATTACAACAATTTCCGCGTCATTGTAATGTTTTTTCAACTCGTCAAACAATTCATCCGATACCGCAGTCGGATCCTTGACGATCTGCTGACCAAGCTGTGACAGAATCTGCTCCTTGTCATCGAGTTGAAGTTCATCCGGATCCAATCCCAACGCTTTCAGATCACTGATGAAGAACAGTGAGCATAAAAGGCATCCGTTCGTTGTCGATACGGAGTGTGCATAAATCGTCGCTGCTTTCTCACCGATAACTTCTACCAGTCTTCTCCACGATGTGTACCATCCCATGAACGCATCATATGTCGCATAATCCTGCAAAAGTGCCTGTTTCATGTTCGTGAGTTTCCCCTGTCCTGCAAGTTCATCATACGCTTCTTTTGCTATTCCTTTTACCTCATCTGCTGTAATCAATTTTACTCTTGCCATTATTCTCTCTCCTTTTCCTAATTTCATATTTTATTTGATCGGCACAACAGCTCCATCGTATTTCTCTTCGATGAACGCTTTGATCTCATCACTCTGAAGTGCCTGCACCAGTTTTTTCACAGAATCTTTCTCCAGATCTTTTTTCTGAACAGCCACAATATTGGCATAGGTTTGGGCAGCTACCGACTGGTCTGACTCCACAGCAAGCGCATCTTTCACATGAAGTCCACCCTCGATCGCATAATTACCATTGATAACCGCAACGTCAACATCCGGCAAAGAACGCACAAGCTGCTCCGGTGCGATTTCCTCGAACTTAAGATTTTTCTTATTTTCCGTTATGTCATTGACCGTTGCTTTGATGTCCACACCTTCTTTCAAAGTAAGGAGTCCTTCCTGCTCCAGAAGAAGAAGCGCTCTCGCCTCATTTGTCACGTTGTTCGGTACTGCTACGGTCGCACCATCCGGCAGATCCGCAAGAGCTGTCGTCTTTCCTGCATAGATGCCAAACGGTTCATAATGAACGCTTCCAGCTGACACAAGGTCGCTTCCGTTTTCTTTGTTGAAATCATCCAGATATGGCTGATGCTGGAAAAAGTTTGCATCCAGACTTCCCTCAAGCAAGCCGGTGTTCGGTGTTACCGTATCTTCGATTTTTACAATATCCAGTATCACACCTTCTTTCTCAAGAATCGGTTTCACCTCCTCCAAAATCTCCGCATGCGGCGTCAAGGATGCGCCAATTCTTAAAGTCTCTGTCGCTTCGCTTCCGGTGTTCGCATCGTTTGATGCCTGTTGTCCGCTGTCTCCTGCTGCACATCCAGTCAGTACGCCAGCCAGTAATGTTGTGATAAGTGTAAATGCTAATAATTTTCTTTTCATATCTATTCTCCTTTCTTTTTTCAGGAATGTCTTTTACGCAGGGATATCCTCGTCCCTAACTCCTGAAATACCTGTACGATAAGTACCAAAATCGCTACTGTTACAAGAAGCACGTCCGTCTGATAACGATAGTATCCATACTGTATGGCAATCGCCCCGAGTCCTCCGCCGCCAACAAATCCTGCCATTGCTGAATACCCAAGTACCGTTGCCAGATTGATCGCCGTGCCAAGTAAAAGGGACGGCACTGCTTCCGGAATCATAAAATGTAATATAATCTCTATGAGGGAAGCCCCCATCGCCTGTGCCGCCTCCACAATTCCCGGCGGGACTTCCTGCAAGGATGACTCGACCATCCTCGCTACGATCGGAACTGCCCCGATGCTGAGCGGGACGATGGTCGCTGTCGTTCCAATGGATGTTCCGACAAGAAGTCTGGTAAGTGGAATCAAAAGCACGAGTAATATCAGAAATGGTATTGAACGAACGATATTCACGATCGCTCCTGTCACACTATGTATGATCTGATTTTCCAGTATACTTCTCTTACCGGTTACTACGAGCAAAATTCCAAGCGGCATCCCCACGATATAAGCGATCATGGTCGCTGCCACTGTCATCTGCACCGTCTCCCATACACCATTTCCAATCATTTCCCAAAGTTCTGGTGTCATGCGCTCCCTCCTTTCTCAAGTTCACTTTTTGCCCCCGCGGACAGGATATCCGGCTGCTCTTCCTCCGACGGTATTTCCTCTGCAAATACACCGGAATCTTTCAAATACTTCAATACGTGTTCCGCCGCCTCATGTTCTGCCGGCAGTTCTACGATCATCTGCCCGAATCCAAGACCATTGACACTTTTTGTATTGGCACAGAGTATATTTACTTTCTCGCCCGTGTCCTGTACAAGATTGGCAATAATCGGCTCTCTGGAGGAATGCCCGTCAAATGCAATACGGATACATCGCCTGTCCGTCCGGTCAAAGGGGTTGATCTCCTGCTTTGCCGGGAATACAAGCTGCTTTGCCGCCTTTGATTTCGGTCTTGTAAAGATTTCCTCTACTTCTCCCAGCTCTGCAAGTTTTCCATTGTTGATAATTGCTACCCGGTCGCAAATTTTTTCCACCACCGACATCTCGTGGGTAATGATAACAACAGTAAGTTTCATCGTTTGGTTGATCTTCTTCAATAACGCAAGTATTTCTTCCGTGATCTTCGGATCCAACGCACTCGTTGCCTCATCACAAAGCAGTACTTTCGGATTCATGGACAGCGCTCTGGCAATCGCCACTCGTTGTTTCTGTCCACCGCTCAGTTGTGCCGGATGCGCATATGCCTTTTCTTCAAGCCCCACCAGACGCAGCATTTCCAACGCCCGGTTTTTTCTCTCTGTTCTGCTAATCCCGGCTATTTTCATTGGCATCATGACATTAGCAAGTACCGTTTTTTGCATCAATAGGTTAAATCCCTGAAAAATCATTCCGATGGACTGTCGAATTTCACGAAGTCGTTTTTCCGATAACCCATTCAAATCCTCGCCATTAAAGAAAATATGACCTTCCGATACTTTCTCTAACCGGTTCAGCATTCTCACGAGCGTACTCTTTCCCGCGCCGCTCATTCCGATTATGCCAAAGATTTCTCCACCTTTAATCGAAAAGCTGACATCATCTACCGCTGTCACGTCTGCCACCTTATTCCGAAAATACTTTGATACATGATCCAGATAAAATAAATCCGTCTGCTGTCTCATAGATGGCCTCCTTTCCCACGATCTGTCTGCAGCGGAACTGCTTGATACAGATGTGCGCTAAAATACCGGTCGCCCCGGTCAGGAAATACCATCACGATATTTCCATCTGTTATTGTTTTTTCTAATCGAAGCGCCGCTGCCAGAGCAGCTCCAGAAGAAGTTCCGGCAAAAATCCCTTCTTTCTCTGCCAACTGCCTAGATGCTGCAAATGCCTCATCATCTGTTACTTTAATAACCTGATCCACCAGTTCCATGTCCATTGTCCCGGCAACAAAATCGTTTCCGATTCCTTCGATTTTATAATCTCCGTGTTCTCCACCACCGATCGTAGAACCCACTGGATCTGCCAGAACCCCTCGTATGGTGGGGCTTCTCTCTTTTAGGTATTTCAAGATTCCACTAAATGTTCCACCGCTTCCGGCGCCAAGCACGACCGCATCAATTTTTCCATCCATTGCCTCATAAATCTCAGGCCCTGTCGTATCATAGTGCGCTTTCGGATTACTTGGATTTTCAAACTGTTTCAGGGAAACTGCACCGGGTATGGATGCCCGAATCTCCTCTGCACGCTTGACTGCTTCCTGCATCCCCCCGTCTCTCGGCGTATGAATAAGTTCAGCCCCTAGCGCCTGCATCAACATCTGCTTCTCCATCGAAAACTTGTCCGGCACTACAAACAACACACGATAACCTCTATTTAATGCGGCAAAAGCAATTCCCAATCCGGTATTGCCCGCTGTCGCCTCGACGATCGTAGAACCCGGTTTCAGCTTTCCTTTTCTTTCTGCATCTTCTATCATATACTTTCCAACACGGTCTTTTACACTGCCTGACGGGTTATAAAGTTCCAACTTGGCAAAAAGCCCTGCTTTTCCACCGGTTTCCAGATGAGATAGCTTAACCATCGGCGTATTGCCGATCAGATCATGCATGGATTCAAAATAGTTCATTCTGCTGCCCCCCTTATCTTCGAGAGGCGATGATCGCCTGCTCCAAATCCTGTTGCAGCTCCCCGGCGTCTTCAATTCCCACCGAAAGACGAATCAGGCCTTCCGTAATTCCTACTTTATCACGAATTTCCTTTGGTATCGCCGCATGGGTCATCGATGCCGGATGACATACCAACGACTCCACACCGCCGAGGCTTTCCGCCAGAGAAATCAGCTTCAACGCCCGAAAAAAAGTATTGATATCGTGATTTTCTTCTAGTTCAAGTGATATCATTGCACCGCCATTTTTTGCCTGTCTTGCATTTATCGCATATCCCGGATGTTCTTTCATGCCCGGATAGTACACCTTTTTTACTCCATGAAAATTTTTCAGGAACACTGCCAGTTTTTCTGCATTTTCCACATGTCTGTCAAGCCTGACACCAAGCGTCCTGATTCCCCGTATGAGCAAAAAGGAATCAAACGGTGCCAGTACTCCTCCCGTAGAGTTCTGCAAAAAAGCAATCCGCTTTGCCAGTTCATCATCATGAACCACCACAAGCCCTGCAATCAAATCACTATGCCCTCCCAGATATTTCGTCGCACTGTGAATGACGATATCCGCGCCTAGTTCAATCGGCCGCTGCAGATAAGGCGTATAGAACGTGTTATCCACGATAGAAAGGATTCCCTTCTTCTTTGCCACATCCGCCACCGCTGCTATATCTGTTATCCCCAACAGCGGATTCGTCGGCGTCTCGATATAAACCGCCTTTACCTGTTCGTCAATCGCTGCCTCTACTGCCTTGACATCCGTTGTATCAACAAGTTTAAAACCAATGCCAAACTGATGAAAGACCTGATCAAGCACCCGAAATGTTCCACCGTAAACATTATCTGAAATAACCAGTTTGTCTCCGGAGCGAAACAGGCTGAGTACTGCTGTGATTGCCGCCAGTCCCGATGCAAAGGCGAAGCCTGCGGTTCCATTTTCCAAATCTGCGATCAGTGCCTCCAATGCCTCTCTGGTCGGATTTCCTGTCCGCGAATATTCATATCCTTTATGTACCCCCGGTATCTCCTGCTCGTAAGTGGAAGTCTGATAGATCGGCGTATTCACCGCCCCGGTTTTATCGTCTCCATAAATTCCTCCGTGAATTAGTTTTGTTGTAACTGAAAAATCATGATGCTGACTCATCGTTTCCTCCATTCTGCTTCTCTTCTTAAACTTAATATATTCTGGCAAACAAAAACAGCCCTGCGCTACATGCTCTGATGTATCCGTCAAGGCTGCTGGTTTCATTCCTTCTCTGCAATCATATCGGGAAACAACACGCATGAAAATAAGCCATAGTCCTGCACATCTGCATGAAACTACAACAACACACTCTGCTTTTCCCTACCATATTTCGGATCTTCCAAAATAATATCATCGTGCTGTCTCCTTTCTTTTATTCTATATTATTCCTATCATTTTTGTAGGAATAATAGGATTATACATCACAATTTTTTCCCTGTCAATACCTTTTTTATATTTTTTACGTGAGCAGGCGACTTCACACGGTCTTTATATTTTCCCTCTTTTTTTCTCCCTTTCCCACTTCATTTCAAGAGAAAATACACTCGTAGATATAAACATGAAAACTATCTCCTTTTCTGCTATCCTGTCCTTCGAGAACAAGTAAGAGCAGATATGCAAATGGAGACAGCCATGACAAACAAAACTGCAATTCACACATATTTATCGCAGGAATTTCATTTCAGCGACTTGGAAATCGCAAGGATGCGTTACGCCTGCATCACGATTCTCTCTGAGACAAGCAAGATCCTGTTTTTGTTTCTTGCTTTTTATCTTCTTCATATGCAGACCGAATTTTTGATCGCAGCCGCAGTCCTTTTGTCAATTCGGAATTTCACAGGCGGAATCCATCTGGCACATTACACCACATGCTTGGCATTTAGTTTTCTTTTTCTGCTTTTTGCCATCCTTTTATCGAGACATGTTGCCGTTTCCGCCGGACTGCAGATTTTCATTATGGGAATCGGCGCCATCACTATATGCCGGATTGGCGGTGTGTCCTCAGATCGGCGACCCGATCCCTCCCCCAAAAAAGAGTTCTTTTTTAAGACTATTGCCTGCCTTCTGCTCCTTGTCTATATCACTTTATTTTTATGTGTAAAAAACCTGCCTCAGAAAAACCTTATTTTCTGGGTCATCGTTTTACAAATAATGCAGTTAGCCGCTGCAAAATACATGAAAGAAAGGAGAACACACAATGAAGATCAAAAAAATCAGTAAAGCTACTCTTTACACAATCTGCAGCTTATGTCTGGCATTTTCCGGATTTGTATCCTACTCAGGTGGCAGAAGCTTTTTATTCTTCGGCGAGCCGGAATATCCGACCGAGGAAAAATAATCAATATAAAAAAGGCTGTCCACAATGGGGCATACCATAATGGACGGTCTTTTTTTATTTGTGTTCAATGCGAAGCTTTCAAGATAATAGAAATCGAAAAGTAATTGCTGCCAAGTTCCTCTTTATTTTCTACCCGTATCTCGCCATCGTATTTTTTCACAAGGCTTTTCAGGTGATGCAGACCAAGTCCACGTCCCTCCCCTTTCGTCGAATACCCTCGCTCAAAAAACTGGTTCCACACAGAAAACGGAATATACTCATGTTCGTTTTTTACTTCGATGGTAATCTCCTCATCACGCATCGTAATCGAAAGATACATCTTTGCCTTGGGTTTTCCCTCTTCACTCGCTGAGAGGATGCTTTCCATCGCATTATCAAACAATGTCCCGATCATCTCTACCAGATAAATATCCGGAACATCCGCCTCCCCGATATCACAATCAAATGTCGTCTCCAGAGGGATTTCCTGATCCGCCGCCTCACAGATCTTCTGGTATACATGGGCGACCACGATCGGATCTTTCAGGATAATGACATTGTTCGGCATGATGTATTTTTTCAGCTCGTTTGTCTGTTCCTCCTGTCTTTCAACAAGTTCATCGTATGTTTTGCAAACATGGTGCAGGGCATAAACTGCATTGAGCTGATTCGTAAATTTGTGCTGTCGTTCCCTGATCTGTTGCAGCACCTCCCCATAAACATCTGAGTACTCTGCCCGAAGTTTTGCCTCACAGCGGTACTGGTTCAGCTTATAAAAGGAAAGCACGATAATCGTAGCACAGCTTATCACATAAAAATACTCTGAAAACGACATAACATTATTGCTACTGAAAGTTACAATCGCATACACAACAACTACACTGCATATGATCACGACAACAAGCGAATATTTCTCCTTACTCAACACACGTTTTTTTATTTCTTCAACCGGAATCTTATCTTTCAATAAAAGAATCACTACTAACATCCCAACAACGACAAGAAGCGAAAGCACACTATCCGGCACATGAATCCGACTTAATAAACTATATGGAACAAAAAACACCAATTCCAACATAGTTGCAATCACGATTGAAGTAACCACCGTCAAAATCCCCTGCATGACTGGTATCTCATACTGCCATTCTACATATAAGAACAGAACAAAATAGCTTATGAAAAAAATCTGCTGATTCTCGACAAATAAATTGATCCAAGATATGTAGGATATCATGGCAGCGTAAAACACAGCTATTTTCGCATAACTAACAGGCTCCTTTGATGCGCACAGGGTATGGATCAGCAATAACACACCTGTTATTTCCATGACGCTATTCAAAATAACTACTACTTTATCAAACCATAGCATTTTTCAAATTCCTCTCTGTGTCTCTTCTTTCACTTTCCTCCGATATCCGTAATGGCATCTATCCATTTCAAAGGAACAAGAAAAAAAGAACAAATAATCACAGAGCTTTATGTCATTACTTATTCTTTCCCATGCAAATTATAGATTAGTTTTTGTATGTTGATCAACGCATCCTGTTCCGCCGAATCCATACGGGTAAAATAATGTACAAATTCACGAAACCTCGTTTCGTTTAAATGCTCCGGATTCACCTTCGTCATTTCGACCTCAAGTCTTAGATCACTCGCGCCGAGGAAATAATCCGTCGTAACTCCAAAGTACTTTGCGCACTTAACGATCAACACATCGTTCAATGGGGCTTTATTTCTCTCGATCTTGCTCACTCGCTGTTGGGAAATTTCTAAAACGAAAGCTAACTCCTCCTGTGTAATACCCTTTTCTTCTCTTAATTCTTTCATCCTGCTCATAAAATACAACCTCGCCTTTTTGTATTATTATAAAGAGTAAATACACTTTTATTCCATGTCGGTTCGTTGTATTTATGTTATTCTATTGTATTTTTGAAAAAATTTTTTTATTTTCTAGCAGGTGAATTTCGTCGATGCATTTCTCCGAGGTTCAGAACCTTATTTGTATGGCCGCCTGAATGGCTCTGCTCTGCTAAAACCATTTTACCATATTTATCCACTACTGTCCAACCCCAAAAATCCCCTTTTTCAAATATTTCCGGACACAAACCGAAGAAACTCCTCTCTGTCTCCACGAAAAACATTCAGATCAATATATTTCTCCGTCCCATCATATCCCTTTAAAACCTCTCGGTCGCTATACTGCCAAAACGTCCATTCCCGCCCGTCGCCTAGCTTGGGTTTGAAGTAAACATTCCGGATCCAGACCGGATTTTCACCGTATCCATCCTCGATGTAAAGATGGTACGATTTCTGCGTCGCATAAATAACAGGCGTCATTTGGTAATGCTCTTTCAACGCCAGAAGCAGTTCATCCAAAATCTGTCTGGTATGCTCCTTTTCCGGCGGATTTTTTTCCTTATCCCCATAAAATTCGATGTCAATGACCGGAGGCAGCTCGCCATCCGCTAATGGCCCAACCGCACGGATAAAATTATCCGCCTGCGTTTTCCCACTGCTGTCATAACTGAAAAAATGGTAAGCTCCGATTTTCAGTTCCGTCTCCCCGGCTTCCTGCCAGTTTGCCGCAAAACGCTCATCCACAAAGGAACTGCCCTCTGTTGCCTTTATAAATGCAAAATCAATCCCCTGATCAGCCAGAATACGCCAGTCGATCGTCCCCTGATAGGCGGAGACATCGACCCCTTTCACAAAATCAGCAGGGACGAAAAAAGCCTGAAACGATATAATCTTATTCAGAAACAGCAGGGCGAATAAGGCGATGGCAAAGAGTATGAGAAGAAGACCGCCTCGACGCTTCACACTTCGCAGTTTATAACGTTTTCTCGCCTCGTTCAGACACAGTTCATTGGCCCCTCCGGAATATTCCGGATCTTCGTACTGTACTCTGTCATCCTCCCAACCGCAGATTTTACAAATTTCATATGTGCCCGGCGGCTCCTCGGACAAGGTACGTTTCCTGCAGCACGGACATTGATATTTCTTCATTCCCGCCCCCTTACTGCCTGTTGAAATAATCAATCCCATCAGATGGTTTAAAATATGTGCGGATAAATCCATCATAAGACAGTACCAGAAATTCATTCGTATCGGTATTATAAATCAGAATATCGCCATCTGGCTCCGTCTTTTTCAATATGTTTGCACCCGACGAGTTGAGAAGCTTATTTGCAGCTGCCAAATACTGCTCTTTTGTTATATTTCCAAACTCAGCACCATGCTTTACGTAATGTGAATCCAACAACTGCTGAGTTCTAAAATTTGTTATTTTATTTTCCTGCGCCTGTCCCTGATCTGTTGCCTTCGCCGGAACGACAGTAATTTTGCATGTCGCTTTCTTCCCGCCTTCCGCAACTTTTGCAGTTATCGTCGCTTTTCCTTTTTTCTTCCCCGTTACCACTCCTTTGACGGAGACAGAGGCGATCTTTTTATTGCTGGATTTAAAAACCACCTTCTTTTTGGCCGGTTTTACACTGGCTTTTAATTTGAATGTTTTCCCAACCTCAAGCGTATATTTCTTTTGATTTAAAGAAATCGTTGTTTTTTGGACAGCAGCATCCGTCTGATCCTGAAACACGCCAGAGAAAACTGCCATGATCAAAAACAGCGTAAGTGCAAGAAATTGCTTACCTTTTTTCATGAAATCAAGTCCTTTCCCAAATTTTGCTCGTGATACAAATTGATGTATAATCTTCTTTTTAGTATAAAATTTTTTTGATGTGTTGTAAATGATAAAATGATTAAATATTAAATTGTAATAAATTTCCCTGATTGACTTTTCCGCCGAATAATTATAGAATTAGTATAGTTTAAAACCGCTTTAGAAAGGATTTATGACTTTATTATGAAAAAGATTATTTTGACTGGCTACCGGCCAACCGGAAGACTTCATGTTGGACACTATGCAGGCTCACTGAAACGAC
>JAMPFC010000075.1 GCA_023664685.1 Roseburia sp.
AGAAAACCCGCTGTCGGCACCAGTACATTTATCATGACCTTTACAGCGCTGATCGCATCGGTCAGCCATATGATGATCGACCCCTCGATCGCTTTGGAACGCTGGGATGTCCTGTTGATCTGTATCATCACAGCGACTGCAGCTTCGATCGGTTCCGCCCAATTTGCCAATAAAATCAATAACCGCACCGTTGGTTTGGTGACGGGTGTCATTTTAACCATTCTCGGTGCGGCTATGCTGATTCTAAAGTACCGGGATGCGATTTCCCTATAATTTCCACCCTACTGCAAGTTCGCGGGCATCGACAAAGCGTTTGTAAATGCCATCCCTTTGCATCAGTTCTTCATGTCTGCCCTGCTCCACGATTTTGCCCTTGTCAACCACCAGAATCTGATCGGCACTGCGCACCGTTTTCAAGCGGTGGGCAATCATCAGGATCGTTTTCTCTCTGGTCAGCGCATCAATCGCCGCCACTAGTTCCCTCTCGTTTTCGGGATCAACATTGGCGGTCGCTTCATCCAAAATGATGATCGGTGCATCTTTCATGATGGCGCGGGCAATGGATATCCTCTGCTTTTCCCCGCCGGAAAGTGAGGCCCCGCCCTCTCCGATCTTCGTTTCATACCCCTCCGGAAGCTGCATGATAAAATCATGACAACATGCCGCCTTTGCCGCCTCGATCACCCTCTCCATATCTGCTTCCGGCTGACCAAAACGGATATTGTTCGCGATCGTATCCTGAAACAGATAGACATTTTGAAATACAAAGCTGAAATTCTTCATCAGGCTGTCATAGCTGTAATCCTTCACATCTAGCCCGCCTAGCTTCACACTGCCCTCCTGAACATCCCAAAACCGGGAGATCAAGTGGCACAGCGTCGTTTTTCCACCGCCGCTCGGCCCAACGATCGCTGTCGTTGTTTTTTCCGGAATATGTATGGAAATCCCATCAATGATTTTCCGTTTCTCATAAGAAAAGCTAATATCTTCCACATCGATGTCAAAATGCTGCGGCGTAGTCTCCTGCCCACTGATATCCATTGGCTCTAAATCAAGGATTGCCTGCGCCTGATCCACACTGAGATCAACTGCACGAAGCAGGGCAGAATAATTGCCGGCGCTGTCAAGACTGGAATAGATCAGGAACGAACTGATCAGCATGACAATGCAGGTCAAAAGTTCCATACTCCCATCAAAATAAAAATACAGGGACAATACACACATGACGATCCCGGTCATCTTCGTGACAAAGTTCTGCAGCGCCATATAGGGAATAAACCGAAATTCCATCTTGGTATTGACAGAGACACTCTCATCAATGGCATTTTTTAGTTTCTCGCTCTTATCCCCTGTCAGGTTATATGCCTTCACTTCCGAAATGCCCTGAATGTATTCCAGTACCTTTTCCACCAGTCCCGCATCGGCGGCGATCTTTTTCGGTGCCATCTCACCGGATGCCTTTTGCAGTCCGCTGTTTACCATGAAAAACAAAATAAGTCCCACGAAAACCACCAGTCCAATGCGCCAGTCATAAACAAGCAGCATCACCGCGATCAGGGCAGTGGTCAGAATCCCCGAAGTCGTCATCATCACGACACGGGTCGCTACATTAGCGAGGTTCTCCATCGTATTCGTTGTCACGGAGGTAACATAACCCAGACTGTTTTTATTAAAATAACCCATCGGCAGATAACGGAGATGCTCGGCAATCTCGATCCGCTTATTTGCACAGGTATCATAACCCGCTTCGGTCTGCAGCATCGTGGAACGGTACTTTACGCCAGAGCCGCCTGCAATGCTAAACAGCATGATACAAAGGCTTGTCAGAATGGTTCCGTTCGTCACATGGTTCTCTATGACTGCTCGTAGCATAACAGCGATCGCCGGAATCTTAAGCGCCTCAAAGAAAGCTAACAGTACGCCAAACACCACCGACAGATAGAATTTCTTTTTATTCTCTCCACCACAAAAATCAAAAAATTTCCGTAAGATCTCAAGCATTTGCCATTCCTCCCATCTCTGTCTGAGTATCTGCCCTGTCTTTTACCGATATATGTGCCTCCCACATATCTTTATACAAGCCATTCCCCGCCAAAAGCTCCTCGTGGGTTCCCCTAGCATCCAGTTTTCCATCTTTGATCACAAAAATCTGGTCAGAATCTACTATTGTAGAAAGGCGGTGTGCAATGACAAGCAGTGTTTTTCCCAAGGCAACGCCTTTGGCGTCCGCTTTTATCAGTTTTGCCACTGCAGATTGTATCACTGCTTCATTTTCCGGATCGGTGTATGCGGTCGCCTCGTCTAAAATCACAATCGGCGCATCTTTTAACATCGCACGGGCAATCGCAATACGTTGGCGTTCTCCGCCGGACAGATGCCCGCCGGCGCCTCCGGCAACTGTATCATAGCCCTTTTCGAGTCCCATGATAAATTCATGGCATCCGCTGCGTTTGGCAGCCTCCTCCACCTCCGCATCCGTCGCCCCCTGTCTTCCCATACGGATATTCTCCCGGATCGTATCGTCAAACAGATAATTATCCTGTGAAACATAAGCCACCAGCTTATTATACTCTTCTAATGCGATTTCCCGAATATCGACACCGCCTACCGAAATACTCCCAGCCCCCACATCCCACAGAGATGCGATGAGTTTCGCCAAAGTAGACTTACCGGAACCGGAAGGCCCTACGATGGCATTTACCGTACCCTCTCTGATTTCCATGCTGATATCATGAAGCACCTCTTTATCATGATATCCAAAGCGGATATTTTCTGCCTTGATATCGTAATGCTCCGGCAGTCTGCCGGACTTTTCCGGCCTTTGCAGTTCTTCCTGTGTCAGAATCGCAGTCACCTCGCCAATGATCGACTGCAGCGCACGTAAGTCATCACTATAGGACATACAGGTGATCAGCGGTGTGATCAGCCCTACTGAAATCATAATGACCAAAATAAAATCCGCCGGAGACAGACTTCCATTTTTCACGAGCAGTCCGCCGATCGGCAGCACAGATACCATCGTACTCGGCATGACTAACATCGCCACCGTAAAAGCTACATTGCAGCTTCGCATCCAGTCCACAAAACATGCCGAACCTTCTTTTGCAGCCACGACAAAACGCTCATAAGAACTCTTCGCTTTGCCAAATGCCTTGATGACCTCAATGCCGTTTATGTACTCCACTGCCACATCATTTAGCGCTTTTGTCTTAACAATGGTATTCTGATAATATTTCTCATAACCAATCATCATTCCCATATAGCAGAGCAGCCCTAGCGGTATCGTAACAAGCGAAGCCAGTGCCATACGCCAGTCAATGGTAAACAGATATACTAAAAGAACAGCCGGGGCAAGCAGGTTGGAAGTAAATTCCGGCAATATATGGGCAAGCGTCACCTCGATGCTGTCCACCCTCTCTACAATGGTATTTTTCAAACCGCCGGACGGTGTATCCAAAACTGTCCCAAGCGGCAGACGCACCAGTTTATCTAAAAGACGCTTACGGATATTTCCCAATACATAAAAGGTCGCCTTGTGGGACAGGGAAGTGGAAACCGCATGAAATGCCACTTTTCCCGTCCACAGAAGAGCCATGATCAGGCAGTCCGTCATATAGGCAGATACCTCCTGTGATACCATATCACTGTTCCCTTCCACCAGTCTCTGAATCATATGACCCATGATAAGAAATGGTGCTGTGGCGCACAACACTCCCAATGCCGCTGTAATCACACTGGCAATATACAGATTCTTCCGCTCTGCCGCAAATTCAAAAATCCAGCTCCATGCAGAACGTGCTTTTTCTTTTTTCATCTAATCACAACCTTTCTATCATAATAGTTTCGTATTACTTTTAGTCCGCTTCGCCTAAAAACCTACAAAAGCATATTCACAACTGCAATCAGCCCGAACATCCCCATTCCAAGACTCGGAAGGATAATTCCCGGCAAATCATGAAACCATTCCGGCTTTATCCTCCTAAGCCCCATGCCCACCAACAGAAATACAAAAGGATTCAGCAGCACAAACCATTTTGGCACACCCAGAAAGCCATTTAAAATTGCTATGATCACGCACACCGTCGCCGCAAACATAAATCCATACCCAATGAAAAATGGCGGCAGAACCGCTTTATAATATTCCTCAAGCGTATCATCCGCTAACTTAAAATTATCCGTTTCCATAATCTTCTTATAAATAATTGGCTGTATACAAAGAACCGTATGTACGAAAAATCCGGCAATTACACTCATATACCCGCATATAGCGGTAACGGCAGCTAACGTACCATTTTCGCCATTTAACTGACCAACCAGAGAACAAAAACCAAACCCAAGCAGTGCATCACCCAAAAAAGCTACAAGGATCGACGCCCGAAATCTCCAATAGGACATATGCATCCAATTACTGTCGATATTCCCCGAAGTACCTAGTTTCTTATTTCCCTTACCTTTCAGGTCAAACAACAGATCTCCCACCGCACAGAAGATTCCCCCTGCAATTCCTAAATATCCAAACATTAAATTCATTATATAAAGCCTCCCATGCTTCTTTCTTGGTTAGTCATTACTAACCAAGATTAATGATAACTAATCTTAAGCTCCTTGTCAACACTTTTTTAAAAAACAAAAAAACACACAAAGACCTTTCTGGTTCCCTGTGTGCTTCTGAGCCTGCCATCCCTGTAGAACTATGAAGCAAAATGGCTAGCATGATAAAAAATAGAAATGGGCAGAAAAAATGAGGATGTCGAAACAACTGCCAACAAGCTAATGACAGCTCTGGAAAGCACTTACCTCTTCCTTCCAATATATCTGCATACTTTCTTTCTGTACGCCAAATATTCATCGCCAAACGCTGCAATCAAAAAATCCTCTTCCACATTAACGATCTGCAAATGTAACATCATAACTGCCAACGCAGTAATCACCAATAAATACCAGTTGAAGAACAGTAAAAGCTCCCCCACATATATTAGATCAAATCCCAGAAATGCAGGATTGCGGCTATATGCATAAATTCCTGATGTGACAAGTTCTGTTTTCTCATCCTTGGGCACACCTGCACGCCAACTATCCCGCATTGTAATTACGGATACAACAAACACGCCAACTCCCGATCCTCCTAAAACCACACCTGTCACCCGCAGCCATGTTATACCAATATATGTATTTACAAAAATGCTGATTACTTCAGCGGCAGGAGCAATGTATGTCACAATTTTCAACGCAACCTCAACAAATTTTATAAATCCCACCTTGTCTTTTCCAAGCAAATTGGTTTGTATCCCCTGCTTGCGCTGACAAAAAAGTTTTATAAAATACACTCCATAAAAAACAAACATAATCAAAACCGCAATCACCTGATATATCATATCGAACCTCCACGCAAAAAAGCCAATCTACCTATTTTCATAGATTTATTGGCTTCCTATCACTCGTTTTCTCACGTAAACCTTACTCTGCTTTTGCAAGAATCTCTTTTTTATTGTAACTGCCGCAGTTCTTACATACTCTGTGTGGAACCATCAACTCTCCGCACTTGCTGCATTTTACCAAAGTAGGAGCTGTCATTTTCCAGTTAGCTCTACGTTTATCTCTTCTTGCTTTTGAAGATTTATTCTTAGGACAAATCGACATGTCATTACACCTCCTTAAAAACTCAAAACACTTTTACTATTATAACGATACTGTCAGCGTTTGTCAACACTTTTTTCCCGATTTCTGTAGCTTTTTCGCATATCCTTTTTGCCGGATCTCCTCTGCAAAGCTGCGGAATATATTATTTTAACAGCGCCACCGTCTCCCTTGCGATCGCAAGTTCTTCGTTGGTCGGAACTACCATCACTTTTACCTTACTGCCAGCGGCAGATACTACTTTTTCTTCACTGCGGACTGCATTCTCTTTCTTGTCGATCTCGACACCGAGATACCCGAGATAACTGCAGATGTATTCCCGCATTACGTTGTTATTTTCACCGAGACCGGCTGTAAATACGATCGCATCGACTCCGTTCATCGCCGCAGTGTAAGCGCCAATATATTTTGCCACACGGTATCCGAATACATCCTGCGCCATCTGCGCTCTCTCATTTCCCTTTGCCGCCGCATCCTCCAGATCACGGAAATCACTCGATACTCCGGACAAGCCATATACCCCGGATTCTTTATTCAGATAAGTCATCATTTCTTCCAGTGATTTATCCATATTATGCGCAAGATACTCGATGATCGCGGGATCAATATCACCGCTTCGCGTACCCATCACTAAGCCCTCGAGGGGGGTAAGTCCCATACTCGTATCCACCGACTTCCCGTCTTTCACAGCGGTAACGCTCGCACCATTTCCGAGATGACAGACGATGACTTTCGAGTTCTTTGGATCAAGGCTCAGAAGTTCGATCGCCCGGTTAGAAACAAAACTGTGGCTCGTTCCGTGGAAACCATAGCGGCGCACTTTGTATTTTTCATAACACTCATAAGGCAGTCCGTACATATAAGCTACCGGCTCCATCGTCTGATGGAATGCGGTATCAAATACCGCTGTGTTGGGAACCCCCGGCATGATCGCCTGACAGGCGCGGATCCCGATCAAGTTCGCCGGATTATGTAATGGGGCCAGCGGATTGCATTCTTCGATCGCCGCCATTACCTCGTCATTGATCACAACCGACGACGCAAATTTTTCCCCGCCATGCACGACACGGTGTCCGATGGCATCAATCTCAGAAAGGTCACGGATCACACCATATTTTTCATCGGTCAGCTCTTCCAATACCATCTTTACTGCCACCTCGTGATCCGGCATAGCTTTCTCGATCACGATCTTTTCTCCGCCCGCCGGTGTGTGGTTCAGCCTTCCATCTATACCGATCCTCTCACAGATACCAACCGCCAGTGCTTTCTCTGTCTCTGAGTCGATCAGTTGGTATTTCAGGGAGGAACTTCCACAATTAATGACTAAAACTTTCATCTCATATCCTTCTTTCTTTATTCATTCCAATGCCAAAATAGTGCTTTGCACCTGATTATTATACATCTGCGATATTCAAATGTCAATCTGCGGCAAAAAATAGTTTGCATTCAAAACAGCCCTCGCTCTTATTTGTCTGCATAAGAAAAACATTTTATTCATAACTTTTACAAATGCCCCTCGGAGGTTCCCCATGCTGCTCCTGTTCTTCCTCCTCCTTTTCATCCTCCTTCTCTTTCCCGCCCAAGCGGCCGAAGGGGGAAAAAATGGTCTCCTCCTGTGGGCAACCGTCCTCGTCCCCTCCCTCCTCCCCTTCTCTGTCCTCACGTCCCTGATCCGCACGTATATGAGGGAAAAACCGTTTAAATACCTTCTGATCGCCGCCGGCGTCCTCTCCGGTTATCCGATCGGCGCTAAAATCGCGGCTGAACTTTACCGGGATGGCTCCCTGTCCTATAAAAAAGCACTCTTTTTCGCCGGTGCTACAAATAATCCAAGCCCGATGTTTGTCATTTTCTTTGTCGCCGGAGAACAGCTTCATCTCGCCGCCGGCAGTTATGCCTTTTATCTGCTCGTCCTCCTTTCGTCCTTTCTCGGAAGCCTTGCATTTATCTTGATCTTTTCCAGACATATAAGGCTCTGGCACGACAAAAAAAAGAAAGGCAAAAATCCCGTCCCAAATCCACTTCCCGCCTCACATCCGGCTCCTGCGCCATTTCCGAAACTCTCATTTTCGGAAACCATTGATGCGGAAATTGCCGCCTCCGTCCTCCTTCTCTTAAAAATCGGTGGCTATATCATGCTTTTTTCGGTTTTTGCCACGCTGATCAAAGATTTTCCTCTCCTCCCTGCCCCACTGCGGCTTCCGCTGTGCGGATTATTGGAGATCACGACCGGAAATGCGGTGATCTGCCAGAGCGCCCTTCCTCATTCCATAAAAAAAATCCTGTCCCTTGCTTTCACTACGTTTGGCGGCTTCTCGGCAGCCGCCCAGACAAATAGTGTTCTGCAAAATACAGGATTATCTATTTTTCATTACATTATGATAAAGCTGACTAGCGGCATATTTGCCGCCTTACTCGCTGTTTTATTCCTCACATAAGAAAATGCCCTCGCACAGAAAACATCTCACTGTCCGCCAGTCTCTTCTTTCTCTGCTTCCTGAGCGGTTTCCGGCTCTTCCGCCGGAAGTTTTCCCTCGATCTGATCCTTCAATTCTGCCCGGTTATTTTTAATGACCTCAATGTCTTTTTTCAGGGCGCTGATCAACATCGTAGATTTGCTCTCTAACTCGCGCAGGGACGTCTCAATGTTTCTTCCCGCTTCCCCGAGAAGATCACTCGTATAATAAAGTGCAGAAGTACGCACCTGATCACTCTCACCAACTGCCTGACTGACGATCTGCTGCGCCTGCGCCTCCGCCTGCTTCACGATCTGCTCCGCCTGCGCATAAGCAGTCTGGACAAGCTCATTCTGATCCAGAAGCTGCCTTGTCTGGACTTCTGCCTGATTCATGATCTTTTTTGCCTGTTCTTCTGCCTCGCTGATGATACCGTCCCGGTTATTTATGATCTTCTGGTATCTCTTGATCTCCTCCGGCGCACACATGCGGAGTGCATCTAAAAGATCGTACAGTTCGTCCTTTGCTACCGTAACTTTATTCGGATACAATTTGGATGGTTTGCAATTTTCCACATACTCGTAGATTTCATCGATCGCTTTTTCTATTCTTGACGGGTTCATAAATAATTACCTGTTCCTTTCCTTTTCCTCATTTCACTCTTAAAAATACATGCTTATTCGTCTTGTATTCTTTTACTTTTATGAGCTCATACAAATCTTCATCGACATAATCTACCTGTGTATGAAGCGCTGACTCAATAATTACCATTGTGCCTTCCCTTACGATGCCTGAGTGTGCGACCAGATCGGCGATCTTCGGTTCAAATTCCTTATCATAGGGCGGATCGGCATAGATGATATCAAAGACTTGTCCCATTTTCTCTAATTTTGATATCGCATACGTGACTTCTACCGGCAAAACCACAGCTTCCTCCGTAAGCCTCGTCTTTTCCAGATTTGCCCGAATACATTTCAACGGTTCTTTCCCAAATTCCACCAGATACGCTTTGCGCGCCCCCCTGCTCAGTGCCTCGATCCCGATTGCCCCGCTCCCGCTGAACAAATCGAGAAATATACTGCCCGGCACATCATCCTGTATGATGTTAAAAAGTGTTTCCTTGATCCGATCCGTCGTAGGTCTTGTATCCCTTCCCTCCGGAGCTATCAGCGGCAGCCTTCTCGCCTTTCCCGCAATAACACGCATGATGTTCCTCCATTCGCACACATCTTTTCCTTTTATTGTATACGAAAACGTTTGATTTTTCAACTGTTTTATTTTTTTTGGGGGGAGAGTTCGATCAGATTTCCTTCAGGGTTCGATCAGAGTCCGTGATTTAGGGAAAAAGATTTTCTCACATGGGCGCTCTCGCTATATAAGTACATAGCGGTATGGGTACTGTGAGATACCAGTACCACATACCGATGCACTTATAACCCATGCTTGTAAAATCTTTTTTATCTAAATCACTGGAGTACTGAGAAGGGGTGTGGTGTGGAAGGGGGCTGTAACATGGCAGGAGTACTTTTTGATAACAACCATTTTTTGTGCTTGATAAAGAAAAAAGCTTAAATTGACGATATATCTTATATTAGTATTGTAAACATAAAGTCCGAAAATCAACAATCCCAATCATCCCCATCATCATCTTCTTCGTTTTTCACTTTATGCTTCCACTTAACTGTCCCATCTAAGCTCATACAGTACAAAATATCCAGACGTTTATCCGCATCTTCATCCCAATAGCCATGTCGGAACGCTTTTACATATACCCTGTCCTCCATACACTGGACCGACATCAGTTTCTTATCACTGATCAGAGTGTCCGTTCCAGTCTTTTTATCAATTCGGTGTAATTTATATTTTTTATCCAAGTAGAAGATATATTTTTTATTACTGGAGAATACAAACATCTGACCACCAAACAAATACCGCAGGGCATTTTTCAATAATGGCTGCATTTTTCCACCCTTGCGTGGAATTGCCATGTCCTGACAATAGATATAGTCGTCATCCACTGATATGAGAACACTATCCTCTGACAAAGGCGGATTGTGGTCATATGCTTTATGCCTCGTGTACTTTATCACTTTTGTCTGCTCGTTCATCTCAAGGTCAAACATATATAAAGACACCTCTTTTCCCTTTTGCCTCCCATATAATATTTTTCCGTCTACAAACGTCAGATAGGGTTTGGCTCTATTCATTTGCTTTGTACATATCATTTTATTTTCCAGTTCTATATTTTTTAAATCCCGACTCATTAAAAAAGCCCCCGGTATGTATCTTCCCGTTTCCAATTGCACATCCGTTCTGGAATCATAATACATGCTCCCTTTATAAAAAATTATATCATGTCCATTTATTTTTATTTCGCCTCTATTTCCATCCCATGCACAGTCCTCCAGAAGCACTTTAACACTTTGCGTTGCCAAATCAATTCGGACAATATCATACGTGATATTTTCAATATCAAAACTAACCGGATGTTCTTCTACATGCGTGATACGGGCAAAATAATCCTTACCGACTTTTGCAAATCCTGATATATATCCCTCCCTTACAAAAAATGTTCCTACCTTTTTTCTTTTATCTCGGTATATTGTACATTTACCTTCCTTGCCTGTCTGTAAATAGTAATAGTGTCCATCAGAAATTTGGGAGGCTCTATAAAAATCAGATGAACAAAAGCCAAATCCTGCATCTGTTTCATCCAAGTCGCCCAGCCTCAATTTACAGTTTTTCCCTGTTTCATCGATCACAGTGACACTTTTTATTTTTCTTTTTTTATCCTTTCCGCTTTTCTCTTCTGGTTTTTCCCCACCCACTGTTGAAGACGCCGAAGCAGTTAGCTTTTCCGTCTGAACCGGTTCTTCTGTTTGAGGCAATTTCCCCTTCTGTGTCCGTTGGGACACATCGTTTTCTTTCTGCCCACATCCCCCTGCAGTGATAGATAATAGCGTAATTAGAATAAGCCATACCGTATATTTTCTCCTCAATATGATCACCCTCTCTTCTTAAAAACATCCTTTAAATCCATATCTGCCACCAAAAAAGAAATATCATTCCCAATCTTTAACCCTCTCGTACAAATCTAAATCTTCCTGCTTTATCCCACTTCCCGGCATTTTTTTCACGATCTCCCCTGAAGTTGTTGTCCAATAATAATCTCTGGTATAATAATCACGCATACATTCATCATACTCTACCACTGTACCCAACATCTCTTCCTCTTTGATATTTTCTGTTTCTACCATCAAATAACCATTTACATGCCAAAAATCAGAAGCTGTAATTTTAACAACCACCTTGGCTTTTGTCTTTAAGTCTTTGTCAACCCGGTAAATATAATCCTTCTTACCGCCAATGTAATAGATGCTATCTTCCGATAATTTAAAATTTAATGTTTTTGAAATACGCTCTATCTTTCCACCATATAGAGGAATACGCGAAAAAGAGAACTCCCCTCCTAAAGATGCTATAATATAAATATAATCGTCATCTATTTGCATCCCTTTATCCAAATCGGGAACTTCCCGATTATACTTGAATAGGACTTCTTTATTGCTTCCATCCAGATCACATCTTTTTATCTCTGTTTCTCCGACATCATCGCTCTCGGTATAATAGTAATATATTTTATCGTCAACAATACATTGTACCTGCACACATCTTTCCGAAGTTATCTTTTCAAGTTCCATCTCCCGTACCTTTTTTCCATTCAAATCATAAACAAGAACATAACCTGTCTCACTACTATAAATGTTATCACCATAAAAAATATTATTTCCATATATCATGTCGGTATCCTTTTCAAGTATGTTCCATTCCCCTCCCTGAACCGTTATCGTTGCAAGTATATTTTCACTTTCATCAGTTGAAAACAACTCTGCAAAAAAATATTCTCCATACTTTGCAAATTCGAAAATCTGATATTCCTTTTTTCTTAATTCCTTTGGCATTTTTGTTTCACAAACCTTTTTCTCATTATTCTTATAAAATATTATTTTCTTCTCATCCCCCTTTTCTATTATTCTAAAATAATAACAATTCCCATCATCTCCCTGAACCACTTGTGAAGGATATAATGTGTCAGGTATTTCTATCCCTTTTTTGGTAGTATCAATTTGTTCGGATACGATTGGCCCAACTTCCTTATCCACCTCTACTGTGGGAGGCTCTGGATCATCTTCTGGATTCTCTTGAATGTTTACAATATCCCTTTCCTCTGCCTCCTGATTTCCGCTCATACCTGAACCACCACACGCAGTCAGCAAAACCGCCATCATCAACATTCCGCATATTATTTTCCACATATTCTACCCTCCTATTCTTATTAACGCTTTAGACTTATACTATAGCGCCTCTTTCATCGTACCTTTCCAATAGGCTACTCCATTTCTTTTAAGTATAACACTAACAGTATCTCCTACTGCTATTTGTTTCACATCCGAAGCAATCTTTACAGGAGTTGGTATGATTGCTTTCTTACTGGATTCTATTTGATATGTAAGAACACTTCTATCTCTATTTGTTACAAGGTAATTGCTTCCCCACGCCCATACAGTTCCGTCTTTTTTTAAGACAAGAATATGTCCATATGTCATCTTAACATCCTTTACATTTTTCATCACGCATTTAGGCTGATTCGTAATTTTTTTCAATGACTTATCACACAAAAAACCATTCTCATTGGAACCCCATATGTAAAAATCTTCATTCTTTTTGATTGCACCTATATTATCATACCCGGCTATATATTTTTTTACACCAGAGCCAAAACGGTTTAGAGAAACAGGCTTTTCATAAAGGTTACTCCTGAAGTAATTTTCTTAAATTCTTTTGTTTCGTATGCAGCATAAACATTTTGACAACTTAAACTTTTGACTATGACACATAATAACAAACAACTAAATATTTTTTCGTCGCTTTTTTTGCTCTTCTAAATCTTGGATTTTTATCTATTCTTTTGTAGAACTTTCTTTTAAATTTTCATTTTTCCTTATCGCATTTACTCCAAAATGAATTTTATCACAAAATACGTTCCTTGCTTCATTCTGACGCAAAACTCCAAAAGCTATCCTAAGTACTCCCCTCTCGCTGTTTTGTTCCTAGTTAGTCATAGACGAGAATAAAATATTTTTAATAATATGCAATAACCTATTCCATATACCACAGTGTCACCAACTGCCGCAATCTGTTTTACACCATTCAGTTCAACCTTTACAAATTCCATATGGGGTTTAAATTCTTTCATAACACCAAGATAAAATCATTCAAAAATGTGCATGATTTTATAAAATGGTAAAACTTCTTCCTCATCATCTTTTAGATCAACTGCCTCATAAAAAAACAATCCATCTATG
>JAMPFC010000076.1 GCA_023664685.1 Roseburia sp.
CTCAGAAAATATGATGTAAAGAATATCATACATATCGCGGGCGGTATTTTGTATGCGTTTGGCGCGGCGACGCTTGTCCACTTTCAGATCATGCTCGTGATGGATGCCGCTTTTCTGCTTCCGCTTCTCATGATCGGAATTGACCGGATTTTTGAGAAAAAAGGATGCAAATTTTTTATCGTTATGTTTGCGCTGTGTATGATCATAAATGTGTACACCGGCTGTATCACGCTGATGTTTTTGTTCCTTTCATGCGGCGCAAGGATTTTCTGGAGTCTGGAAGACCGGGCGGAAAAGAGGCGGTGCGCCCTGTGGCTTGGGGTATCGGTTGGCACAGCGCTTTTATTGAGTGCGGTCGTGAGTATTCCGGCGTTTCTTTGTGTGTCGGAGACCTCCAGAAATACGAGCGGAGATTTGTTTGGAACATATTTGACTGCGATCAAGAGCAGTTGGAGCCTGCGGGATTGGAAAACGATCGAGAGGATGTTTGTGAATCTTGCCTTACCGTGTTCGTGCATCGTATATTTTCTGCTGCATGGGAAAGAGCAGGCGGCAGAAAGCATGAAAAGGCATAAAGGGCGTGTCATGGTCATTGTCTTTATGATTCTTTCCGTCTTTGTCTCCGGAATCGAGATTTTGTGGCATGGCGGGAGCCGGGCAAGCTGGCCACTGCGTTTTATTTATATGATTTCGTTTGTCCTGATCGACCTTGCAGTCGTATTGTATCATGAAAATAAAGAGCATATCGCGGATGCGACGGACTGGCTCAGAAAAAAAGCGGTGCTTGTGATTCCCGCGGCGGCAGTAGTTTTGTCCGCGCCTGTCTTTCATAAAATTTATACGGTGTATTGTGCAAATGCAGTGTATTCGGAACTTGGGGACGGTTTTCTGTGCATTGTGATCAGCCTGATCTTTCTAAGCATATACTGGTATCTGCTGAAGTCGAAGAACAGAGGGCTTGTGTTGGCTCTGCTTTGTGTGGAGATTATGTTGTCCTCCGTCATGAGCTTTGCGCCAAATAAAGATAATGTCACTGTATTTTCTGCCGAATATCTGGATGCGGCAAATCATGTTGCGATGAGCATGGAAGAGGAGCCGGAGGATTTTGAACGGATCAAAAATATGGATTACGAGGTGGATCATATCGAGTATTCCCTCGTGCTTGGGCAGGAGGCGATCTCGAATTACTGGCATGTGATCAGCCCGACTTTGCAGCCCGCATTTGCGGCGCTCGGCTATTCGGTAAACTGGACGCAGCTTTTGGATACAGGGGGAACGATCTTTACGGATACCCTGTTCCAGATCAAATATTATCTGGGCGATCAGCTGCCGGAGGCGTTATACGATTATTGCGAAAATGTCGAGACGAGCAATTCCAATGAGATCGAGATGTATAAAAATAAATTTGAACTTCCGTTTGCCATAAATACGAATGTATCGAATCTGGCAGCGAGAGAGGAAAAATTCCAGACGCAGAATGAATTATTTGTGGCAATGACAGGAAGCACTGAGCCGCTTATCGAGGATGTGTCAGACCAGATTCAGAATGGCAGTTTTACCATGAATGCGGGAGAAGAACAAAAGGCTCTGTATTTTTATGGGACAAATACGGAGGGAAATCCGGTCAGCGTAACGGTGAACGAAGAGCCGGTTATGATCCCATCCTCTTCCTCTGTCACAAATGACCAGTATCCGGCTGACTTTGGAAATGGCTTGATCTGCCTCGGGTGTTTTCAGAATGAGCCGGTGGAGGTGGAATTTAGCGGAAGTACATCGGATGTTCATCTGGGCGTATTTGATATGGAACTTTTCAAAAAAGGCATCGAATATATAAAGAGCCAGAACCCGGAGATCAAATCGCTCAAACAGAAAAACTCGGGCCTTAGCATGGAACTGGATCATGTGACAAGATCAAATATCTTCCTGCCGGTTTCCTATGATGAGGGGTGGGTGTGCAAAGTAAATGGAAAAAAAGTTACGGAGCTTGGAAATATCGATGGGATGCTGTCCATTCCTGTCGAGGAGGGGACGAATGAGATCAAGCTCAGTTATATAGCGCCGGGACGCACGATGGGCGGCATTTTATCTGCTGTCACATTACTTCTCTTTATTGCCTGTATCGTGATCAGGAAAAAGAAAGAGATCCAGTCGGAAAAGGCGGCTGTGATAGCGGGTCACGCAGCGTATGCGGTATTTGCGGCACTGTTTACCGTTTTCTTGATCTTTGTATTTGTCATTCCGGTGTTGTTTTATCTCCGGGGGATTTTTATTGCTTCTGAATAACAGGATTGCGCCAGTTTGAGCAGGGTTCAAGCTGGCGTTATCTATTGCGAAAAAGATTGCGGAATAATAAAAGATGAGATATAATAGAATAAGACAGTTTTTGACAGAATTTGAATGACAGCGTGTGGTGAAAACGGAGAATTGAGAAGGAGACGGAACGGGATGAAACAATTTCAAATGTTTTATAAGGATGATGAGGGGTTTTTTGAAAAATTAGAAGAGATTAAGAAATGGCGAACCTCCCATTCAGCTTACGCTACGGTATTCAGAATATATTCGGAGGATATGGAACTGGAACATATCCAGCATATTTGCGAGTGTCTGGATCAGGAGATGCCGGATGCACTGTATCTGGGATGCACAACGAATGCGAATATCATGGATGGAGCATTGACTGATTCAAAAATCATTTTAACCTGTACGATTTTTGAATACGAGACGACGCAGGCAAAAATTCTGCAGCTTCCTTTTTCGGAAGAAAATGCGGCGGCGGATGTGGCGGCGCTCAAAGCGTGCTGTGATGAGAATCCGTGGGTTCAGGCAGTGGAGATGCATGCTACGATCATGGATATGTCCATGATGGAGTTTTGCAATGAGATGAGCGGTCTGCGAAAGGATATTCAGGTGTTTGGCGGCGGTGCGTTTAATCCGGATATGGATGACGATACGGCGGCTGTGTTTTCAAAGGGAAATGGTTTTCTGGAACACGGGATCATTTTTCTGCTGTTGGGCGGCACAGATTTTCATACATACAGTACCTTTATTTCGGGGTGGAAACCGTTAAAAAGAAAATTCCGGGTGACAAAGGCGGACAGAGAGCTTTTGTATGAGTTGGACGGGAAACCTGCGTTGGATGTGTACCGCAAATTTTTGAACATCAACAGAAATGACCGGTTTTTCTCGAATACACTGGAGTTTCCGCTTTTTCTGGAACATGGCGACGTTGATATCCTGCGGTGTCCCCTTGCCGCCAATGACGACGATTCGCTTGTCATGTCTTCTGACGTGCAGGAGGATGCGGTCGTCCGGCTGGCTTATGGCGATCCGGAGACGATCCTTGCCAGTATCCGGGAGGATGGACAGAAAATCGCGGACTTTCGTCCCGAGGTGATACAGACCTTTTCCTGCGCTGCCAGAAGGGCGTTCTGGGGCGATGAAAATATCAGTGACGAAACCGTTTTGTTCAACAGCGTTGCGCCGACGACGGGCTTTTATACGCATGGTGAATTTTTGCGGATGAAGGGCGACATGCTCAATTTTAATGTGACGCTCGTGATCGTTGCCATGCGGGAGGGGGATATGCCCGAGACAGGGGAAAAGATCAATATTGCGAAAGCGCAGATTGATAGTGACAATAACGAAAAGATACCGATCATTCGGCGTTTTGTATCCTTTATCGAGGCTTCCACTGCAGAGCTTGAGGAAATGAACATGAAACTTGCCCTGAGTTCTGTCACGGATGGGCTGACGAGGCTCTATAACCGTGCGGAGATCGAGCGGAAGATCCGCAGTGCTTTGGATAAACGTAAGGAGCAGGCGGCAAGCGGTGATATTTCCCTGATCATGTTGGACATTGATAATTTTAAAAAGGTAAATGATATTTATGGACACAAAGAAGGCGACCATGTGATCCAAGCGTTGTCTGATGTTCTCCGGGAGACGACGACAGGGGTTCACTCCTGCTCTCTGGGACGTTGGGGAGGCGAGGAATTTATGATACTGCTGACGGATAGTAATGCGGATGACGCAGAAGTTCTGGCGGAAAAGATTCGGCAGGGGTTTGCGTCGGTGTCTTATGAAACTGCCGGATGCCAGACGGTCAGCATCGGGGTTACACAGGCAAAAGATGAAACTGCCGACACGCTTTATAACAGAGTGGATAAAGCGCTTTATATGGCAAAGGCAGGCGGGAAGAATCAGGTGGTGAGACTTATTTAGCTAAGATAAATGAGTTGGGGGGACACAGAAAAGGGTTCTCAGTATGCGCAACAAAGCCACAGAACCTCAGTTCTGCGCAGAAATGGAGATTGGTATGAGTGATGTTTTCAATGATGAGTTGTTTGAGGCGTTTGCGTCAGCATCGGATCATGTTTATATTTATGTATGCGATATGAAACCGGATATTTCCCGGTGGTCGAAAGCGGCGGTGGATTATTTCGGACTGGAAGGGGAATATCTGAAAGACGCCGCTAATGTATGGGCAGAGCATATACATCCGGACGATCTGAAGATTTACAGGGATGATATTGAAGCTGTGTTTTCCGGCAAAAAGAAATACCATAACTGCCAGTACCGGGCGAGAAATGCATCGGGTGGATATGTGTGGGTGGAATGCAGGGGAAGCGTGATCCGGGATGCGGAGGGCAACCCGATCATTTTTGCGGGGCTTATGACGAGGATCGACGGACAGAGCAAATACGACTCCCTGACAGGACTTCTGACGACGCATGAGACGCACTATTTTGATTTTGAATCACAGACGGGAATCGCACTGCTGATCGGCATAGACGGTTTCCGGAAAGTAATAAGCAATTATGGATATAATACCGGTGATGAAATTTTGATCTGATTCTCGAGGGAAATCAGCGATCTGTGTAAACCCGGATGGCAAGTACTGAGGTTTAGCGGTGATGAATTTATGGTTATTGCCTTTGGCGCTGACGTGCAGGAAGTGACGGATTTTTATGCGGAAATATGCCGGAAGACGGATATTTTGCAACTGGAGGATGGGCGGAAAGTCGGAATTTCCATGTCGGCGGGCGGCGTGCTGTTCCCGCAGGATGCAGATACAAAAGAAGTCCTGATCAATAAGCTAGAGCATTCTTTGGATTATGCCAAGAATACCCAGAGGGGACACATGGTATTTTTCTCGGAGGAAATTGCCAAAAACCACGAGAGAGGACTGGTGCTGCGGGAAGATTTAAAGCAGTGCGTGAAAAATGATTTTAAAGGGTTTGAATTGTATTTCCAACCGTTTATCGATTCGGATACCGGCAAGATCGCAGGCTGTGAAAGCCTTCTGCGATGGAAAGGCGAGCGGATCAAAGACTCTTATCCGATGGAGTTTATCAAAGTTTTGGAGGACTATGGCGAGATCCACGAGGTGGGCTTCTGGGTTATGGAGCAAGCGATCCGGCAGCAGGCGAAATGGCGCGATACATACGGGGAGCTGCAGATCAGCTTTAATGTGTCATATCAGCAGTTTTTGGATGATGATTTTGAGAAAAAAGCGATCGCCTGTGTGGAAAAGTATGGGGCGAACCCGAACTACATCATCATCGAATTGACGGAAAGCTGTCAGGTAGAGTCACCAAAAGAGCTTGCGGAAATGTTTGGCAGGCTGCGTGAGCGGGGCTTCAAAATCGCGTTGGATGATTTTGGGACAGCGTATGCCTCGATGGAGATGTTGAAATGGCTGCCTGTGGATTATATTAAGGTAGAGCATTCTTTTATCCGGGAGCTTGCACAGCCGGGGCATGATGTGGATTATGTGATCGTCGACAGTCTGATGGAAATGTGCCGGCGCTTGGGGTATGATTCCATCATCGAAGGCGTCGAGAACAGCAAAGTGGCGGATATCGTGGGAGACCTGAACGCAACGCTGCTTCAGGGATATCATTATTCGCGTCCGGTCAGCCGGGAGAAATTTGAAAAGCTGTTGGATGAAGATCAGGAATAGTTGCTTACCCAGACATATTCCACCCTCCCCCTGCATACAATGAATCAACGAGTATTCAGGGGGTAGTTTTTTGAAATCATATATCGAGCAGCGTGCCATTGAGATTGGGAATTACATCGTGGAAAATGGTGCCACGGTCAGACAGACGGCGAAGAAGTTCGGAGTTTCAAAAAGTACAGTTCACAAGGACGCGACAGAGAGAATGATGCAGATCAATCCGGCGCTAGCGGCACAGGCAAGAAAAATACTTGATATAAACAAATCAGAAAGGCATATCCGGGGTGGAATGGCTACAAAAGAAAAGTACCATCAACTGCATGAACATATGCAGGGAGAAAATAAGAGGATTTAACAGAGTGACGGCGTCGGTCGGAGGAAAATATATTGGCGCCGTCGCTCTTTCTCATTTTATTATAAGGAAAATTTTGCTTGCGGAACAAGTTTGCGGTTTTCAGCCGCACCTTTTGTCGTGGATACTTGTTTTTTGTCGCAAAAAGTGGTATGATAAAAGACGTATTCATGATAAAAAATATTAAATATTTATAAAGGAGGAGGATTTACTTGGGAAATTCAACCTTTAAGGGGGGAACCCATCCATATGAGGGCAAAGAACTCAGCATGGATTTTCCGATCAAGGTCATGGAACCAAAGGAAGAACTGGTATTTCCAATGAGCCAGCACATCGGAGCCCCTGCATCACCCACTGTATCAGTAGGAGATACGGTGAAAATGGGACAGATCATCGGTGAGGCAAGTGGATTCATATCTGCCAATATCGTAAGTTCTGTTTCCGGAAAAGTAACAAAAATCGAGCCGAGGCTTACCGTTTCGGGTGCAAAGGCTACCTGTGTCGTGATTGAAAATGACGGTCAGTACGAGGGAGTTGAAGGTCTGGGCGACGAGCGGGATTACACATCGCTTTCCAAAGACGAGATCCGGCAGATCATCAAGGATGCCGGTATTGTCGGAATGGGCGGTGCCGGATTCCCGACGAATGTCAAAGTCACACCGAAAAATGAGGACGAGATTGATTATGTCATCATCAATGGTGCGGAGTGTGAACCGTATCTGACTTCGGATTACCGCTTGATGCTTGAAAAACCAGAGCAGCTTGTCATGGGACTTAAAGTTCTTTTGAGCCTCTTTGACAATGCCGAGGGGATCATAGCGATCGAGGACAATAAGCCGGAAGCGATCGCCAAGCTCGAGTATCTGACACAGGATGAGGATAAGATTACGGTAAAAGCGCTTAAGACAAAGTATCCTCAGGGTGCAGAGCGTCAGGTCATCTATGTGACTACGGGAAGGAAGATTTATTCCAAAATGCTTCCTGCGGATGCGGGATGCGTAGTGGACAATGTCCAGACCGTGCTTGCAGTGTATGATGCGGTCTGCCGATCCACGCCTTCCATGAGCAGGGTCATGACGCTGACAGGAAGCGCTATGGCACAGCCTCAGAACTATGAAGTTAAGTTTGGAATGAGCCATGCTGAACTTTTGGAGGAGGCAGGCGGACTTGTCGAAGCGGGGGCGGAGAAGATCATCTCCGGCGGCCCGATGATGGGTATGGCAATGTATGACCTGAATGTGCCGATCACCAAGACCAGTTCGTCAATCCTTGCGATGACAGAGGACGAGGCAGCAGCCAGTGAACCGACAAACTGTATCCGGTGTGGACGTTGTGCTTCGGTTTGTCCAAGCCATCTTGTACCGCAGAAAATGGCAGAGGCCGCAGACCGTCAGGATCTGGCTCTGTTTGAAAAGCTGAACGGTATGGAGTGCTATGAGTGCGGAACATGTACGTATGTGTGTCCGGCGAAGAGAAGGCTGACTCAGGCATTCAAACAGGCAAGAAGAGCTGTGATGGACAACGCTCGTAAGAGTAGTAAATAAAGGCGTCAGAATGGAGGAAAAAATGGATAAATTATTAAATGTATCATCATCTCCTCATGTTCGTGATAAATCATCGACAAAATCCATTATGAGGGATGTTGTGATCGCACTGATACCTGCCACACTTGTCGGTGTCGGTAACTTTGGTATGAGAGCAGTGCTTGTAATATTGACCACATGTGTCAGTGCCATACTAGCAGAGTATGTATGGCAGAAATGTATGAAACAGCCGGTTACAACATATGATTTCAGTGCGTTGCTTACCGGACTTTTGCTCGCACTCAACCTGCCGGCGACACTTCCGATCTGGATGTGCGTGTTAGGCGGTGTGTTTGCGATCATCATCGTAAAGCAGTTGTTTGGAGGTCTCGGTCAGAACTTTATGAACCCGGCATTGGGCGCAAGATGTTTTCTTATGCTTTCATTCAGTGGGGCGATGACCAATAACTTCCTGATCCCGAAAGGAAATTCCTTCTGGGGCGGCTATCAGGCGACATTGGATGCTGCATCTAGTGCGACGCCGCTTATGCAGGTGAAGGAAGCGACATGTCAGGCGGATCTTGCCACGACATTAAAAGATATGTTCCTCGGTACGACATGGGGGACGATCGGAGAAACTTCCGCACTTGCTCTTTTGATCGGCGGGATTTACCTGATCGTAAGAAAGATCATCGACTGGAAGATTCCAGTGATCTATATTTTGACATTTGTTGTATTTAACCTGATCTATTCCTGTGCTACAGACGCTTATGTACCTGTATTTTACGAGGTATGCGGCGGCGGTCTTATGCTCGGTGCATTCTTTATGGCGACAGATTATGTCACTAGCCCGATCACGGACAAAGGAAAGATCATTTATGCGGTGCTGCTTGGTCTTCTGACCGGATTGTTCCGTTTCTTCGGAGAATCTGCCGAGGGTGTATCATTTGCCATCATTATCGGCAACCTGTTTGTGCCGCTGATCGAGATGGTCACCATTCCAAAGGCATTTGGAAAGGAGGGCAAAGCGAATGAGTAATGAAAAGAAAGAAAGATCATTTGTCATTGATGCCATTATTCTCTGCGTGATAACGCTTGTGCTGGGAGGAATCCTTGCCGGCGTGTATACGATCACGAAGAGTCCGATCGAGGAGGCACAGGCAAAGACAGATAACGAAGCATGCGAGGTTGTGATTTCTTCCGTTGACGGGGCAGAAGTTGCGGATGCAGAAGAAAGCGCAGTGGATGAGGTAAATAAATTTTTACAGACACATCTCATTGACAAATCCGCATCAGAGGGTGAAGTGGCGGAAGAAGCTTCCGAATCTTATTCCAAATATGTTACTGTTACGATGGTTAAAAAGCTTCAGGTAAACGGAGCAGATACCGGAAATGTTTATATTGCAGATGCCAGAAAAGGTTATGGCGGCAGCATTTCCTTTGTGCTTGGGGTGAATGAGGGCGTTGTAACGGGGCTTGAAATCACATCGCAGTCAGAGACAGCCGGTCTTGGCGCAAACTGTGAGAGCGATGACTTTAAGTCCAAATTTGCTTTTGAAAAAGGACTTCAGTATCCGTCTGACGACAGCTATCCGATGTACTTTAAGCCGGGAACGACGCCAAAAGACGAAAAGGGTCAGATCGAAGCGATGTCAGGCGCTACGGTTACTTCCCGTGCGATCACAAATGCGGTGAAGGGAATCCTTTTATATGATAAGACAGTAAGGGGGGCTGAATGATGAATAAATACACAGAACGACTTCAAAATGGTATTATCAAAGAAAACCCTACCTTTGTCATGATGCTTGGTATGTGTCCGACGCTTGCCGTGACATCAAGTGCGGTGAATGCGATCGGAATGGGGTTGTCTACAAGTGTAGTATTGATATTGTCAAATATGATGATCTCCGCTCTGCGTAAGGTCATTCCGGACAGGGTACGAATCCCTGCGTTTATCGTGGTCGTTGCTTCTTTCGTGACGATCGTGCAGCTTCTTTTGAAAGCATATCTGCCGGCACTTGACAGTGCGCTGGGCGTGTATATACCGCTGATTGTGGTGAATTGTATCATCCTCGGACGTGCGGAATCTTACGCTTCCAAAAATCCGGTACTTTTATCTGCACTGGACGGTGTGGGAATGGGTCTCGGATTTACGGTAGGGCTTACTTTGATCGGTATTTTCCGTGAGATTCTTGGAAGCGGTGCGGTATTTGGATTCCAGTTTATACCGGATTCGTTCCATATCGCAATGTTTGTCATGGCTCCGGGTGCATTCTTTGTACTGGCGGGGCTGACAGCGATCCAGAATAAACTGAAAATGCCATGTGCGACGAACACGCCGGAGGCAGAAGAGGCATCCTGTACCGGAAATTGTGCAGCGTGTGCAAGCCATGTGGAAACATGCGGGAAAACTCCTGCCGAAGAAGTTTCTGCGGACAGAAGGGAGGATGACGAATCATGAGTTTATTTACAATTCTTTTTACAGCCGCTCTTGTCAACAACTTTGTGCTGAGCCAGTTTCTTGGGATTTGTCCGTTTCTTGGCGTCAGTAAGAAAGTGGAGACAGCAGCCGGCATGGGCGGTGCGGTGCTTTTCGTAATCACCATCGCATCCCTTTGTACCAGTCTGTTATATAATTATCTGCTCGTTCCGTTTGAACTTGAGTATCTGAATACGATCGTATTTATTCTTGTGATCGCGGCACTGGTGCAGTTTGTGGAAATGGTTCTCAAGAAGATGATGCCTGCGCTTTACAAATCGCTGGGTGTATATCTTCCCCTGATCACGACAAACTGTGCAGTACTTGGTGTGGCACTTTTGAGTGTGCAGAATGAGTACAATGTGCTTGAGAGTGTTGTGAACGGAATCGGTGCTTCGATTGGTTTCCTGATCGCAATCGTTTTGATGGCAGGAATCCGTGAGAAACTTGAAAACAGTAATATTCCAGAGGTCTTCAAAGGCACACCGATCGTTTTGATCACAGCCGGTCTGATGGCGATCGCATTTTGTGGCTTTGGCGGCGTTGGATTTTAATAGAAGGAGGACACTTGTATGAATACGATAATTATATCAGTGGTACTCCTTGGAGTACTTGGTATTGCGATCGGACTTCTCTTGGGCGTAGCCGGAAAATTCTTTGCGGTAGAAGTCGATGAGCGCGTGGATCAGGTCAGGGAATGCCTTCCGGGAAATAACTGCGGAGGCTGCGGTTTCCCGGGCTGTGATGGTCTGGCAGAGGCGATCGTCGCAGGAAATGCAGAGGTAAATGGCTGTCCGGTCGGCGGTGCGCCGGTGGCAGAGAAAATCGGTGCTATACTCGGCGTAGAAGCCGGAGCCGGGACGAAGATGGTAGCAAGGGTAAGATGTGCGGGAACCTGCGAGCAGGCTTCTGTAAAATACAATTATGTGGGCGCGATGGACTGCCGCCAAGCGGTAATGGTTCCCGGACGCGGCGACAAAGCCTGTACCTATGGCTGTCTGGGACTTGGCTCGTGTGTAGCTGCCTGCCAGTTTGATGCACTTTCGATCAAAGACGGAATCGCAGTTGTCGATAAAGAAAAGTGCGTAGCCTGCGGTAAGTGCGTGGAAACCTGTCCGAACAATGTAATTTCACTCGAACCATACGACACAGCATATCAGGTTCAGTGTAATTCCAATGACAAGGGCAAAGACGTCATGAGCGTTTGTAAAGCCGGATGTATCGGATGCGGACTGTGCGTAAAGCAGTGTGAGTTCGATGCAGTGAAACTCGAGAACAACCTCGCAGTCATCGATCCGGAGAAATGTCAGGCGTGCGGCAAGTGCGCTGAGAAATGCCCGAAGAAAGTGATCATGTAATTATGTAGCGGAGGGTGTTGGATGTTTTGCAGCTTTTGTAGTTTTTGTAGTTGCAAGTTGTATTTCCGTGTTTGGTTATGAAAGAAAGTTCTCTTGCGTCGCGGGGCGTTTGCGTCCGGTGGCGGGAGGACTTTCTTTTTGGGAATATAATAATGTTGTAAAAGATTGTGAAAGGCTTGGCAGCTAGAATTTTCTAAATTAAAAAGTTATTGCAATGCGTGGACAAGTCATGTATAATCGAAATCACAAAAGTTTTATTTATCATTGCTGGGAACTTTTTGTGCTTCTTAGAATAAATTGGGAAAAACACATATTGATAGTGTAGGAAAGTCATACATTATTATGGGTTTATTACAAGGTGGATGGGCATAGATCAGATCGTTATTTTGCAATAAAATTGTAAGTTTTTGGAGGATAAAATGGACGAAAGACTAAAAACTGTGGTGCAATGGACAATATATATATTGATCATTGTAGTTATACTATTTACAATAACATCGTTATTGATAAGTGTTTTGGCTCCAACCTTTTTCCCTTCTGCAAATATTGATGGGTTTAAGGGGTACATAAATACATTTGGTATTGTATTAAGTTTTTTATCAGTAGGGTTAGGTGTGTATTCTATTTGGCAAGCATTTGCAAGTGGGAAACAGGCAACGGAAATGATTAGCTCTATACATGACTTGAAACAACAGCAGGACACATTACTTGTAACATTAAAAAGTACCAGTGGGATTTCTTCCTCTGATACTACGCATACAAGTTGGACTCGAGATGATGTGATAAAATGAACGCATAGAGCATGAGTGCAATCAGCAGATTACAGACAAATAGCTGTTTGCAGATAATTTTGTTTGCGATCTGCTGAATATATGAGTGTCAACGAATACCGAAAAAACTGTAGGTTTTGAGGTGGGTACTCATGCATAATAGTTATGATAAAATAAGTTCTGACGAACTTATTAGCAAGTTGCTATTGTAACTTGAGATGCACAGAAAACGTGTGCAAGAATTATGATAAAATAAAGAAGGAGGTGGTATCTATGTGTATGAAATATGTTAATGCTAATACGACCTGTTTTAAATCGGTAATTATGGATGGAGATAAAATAGTTTCGTTTAATGCTCCGTTTGAAGTTATTAAGGCAACAAACATAGATAATACGTTATTTATTGAAGATTTTTCTTTGGTAACACAGATTGATTTTTTGGGAACTAGTGATTCAGAACATAAAATGGAAAATCCGTTAGAACAGAAAAAAACGGTTGATTTTATAGTAAGATTAACAAAATGCACTAGAAAAGAAGAAGATCGCCTTGGTTTTGATTTAGACAGTTTTTCGATTGATTTGGAAGATATCTATAAGAAGGAAAAAGTTGATACTGCATGTTTTGATTTTTTTAATTATACAAAAATCACTAATGTAAAAAGACTTGATCTTCCATGTGGCGATGGTAAATATGTTATCAAGGTACTAATCAAAGGTTCTGAGGAAGAAGAGTATTCTATACAGTCAATGACACAGTTGACAATTATGTAATAGTATGGTTATGAAAGGAGAAGCAATGAGGGGGCTTCTGTGCAGGGTCTCCTGACAATAAAAGAAAGTCTCTGCCAACACACTTGCGTTCTCGAAATCACGCAGTGGTACTGAGGGGCAAAATACGCCCCTCTAGTACCAGCGGATTCCGAAGGTTGTCTGAGGCTTTCTTTTATTGTCAGGAGACTATCCGCTCAGGGGCGTCCGAACTTTATC
>JAMPFC010000077.1 GCA_023664685.1 Roseburia sp.
CAAGAATCATAAGACAGCACAGCCTTCTAAAAAAAGCGCTCATCCATTACTCCTTTCGTTCCATTTTTATTGCCGGCACACTCTTCTCGATATATCCTATGATATTTTGATAACAGTGCATCGTCTCATAGCCATCTTTGCGTATGACAAAAGTATAGGCGCCTGCATTCAGAAAATCTGTACAAAAGTCTCCATTTCCATCTGTCGTCACCGTTTGTACCGGATCTTTATCGTAATACCCAATTCCCTTATAGATCTGTATCCGGGCTCCGGAAATCGGCTTTCCTGTTTTCTGGTCATACAGTGTCCCGATCATATAGCCCTCATCATCCCAATCGGTATCGATCATCTCGACTGTAATATTCGAATACAGATCGATGTTCTCTGGTATTTCGATCAACTGTTTCATTACGATATAGTTGTTTCCTTTCTCATAAGTGATGTCATACTTGCCCGCCGGTACTTGTATTTGGTACGAACCGTCTTTTTTCGTCTTGGTCTCATACACTTTCCCGGAATCTTTTGACTTAAAACGGATATCTGCCCCATCGAGCGCAGGCATGTCTTCAAGAAAAACCCCGCCTGATCTGTAATCAAACTGGACTACCTTTCCTTTGACAAGACAGTCGGTAGACAGCCTATACTTTTCCAGATCACACAACTCCATGTCTTCCCCTTCATCCAATTCTTCTTCTCCCTCCGGTTCACACTTTTCCATTGTTCTTCCAATGGAATCATATACGACACCATCCTTGATCGAGCAGATTGTAAAGACTCCGTTCACGCCAAAACCTTCTACTGTGTACTCCCCTTCTTTGGACAGTAGAAAGGCTAGGGTATCTCCCGCCGGCTTCTGGGACAAAATAACCTCCTCATTTAGTTTGACCTGCACAGAGATTCCCTGTTTGAGTTCTCCCATTTTCGGAGAGAATGCGACCTGAATCAAAAAACATTCCCTGATCCAATCCTCAACCTTTTCCTTGTCTACATACTGTTCATATTTTTCAAGTTGCTTCGATTTCTTTTTGCTGATCTCCACTTCCTGATTATAATATTTTGAAAATCCTTCCAGAACATAGCCTTCTTCCACATATTCCATCATTGGAACTTTTTGCTTTTTTGACATCTTACCTATAAGTTGGATACTCATATTTTTTAGTTTCTTAAATTGTGTTGTCGGACAAAAGGCATTTATTTCCTTGCCACGGTTTTCATAACTAGCCAACCCTTTATCCTTATCGACATAAATCTTTCTAATCGCCATTTCCGTGGCATTTTTTGCCGAATCATATCGAAGTTTTCTGTTTGTTATGGTATCTGCATACCACTTTCCTTTTTTTTCATGAGTATATCGTTTCCAGACAATTTTTCCCTTTTTCGCCTTCTTCTTCACCATGCCATAACTGCTATGGGAGAATGTATCTCCTAACGTATGCAGCGCCATGCCATAGATCAAAAGGCTGCGGCAGTCTTTTGGAACTGACTCTCCGTTTTTAGCACAATAGGAATTGATCTCAGCCCACTTTTTATCTCCAATCTTGCCTTTTTGAAAGGTCTTCTGAATACCATCTAGTGCAGCTTTTACTTCATCAGCATACTCTTCTTTTATATTGATTTTTTTAATCGTTCCGTTTTCCCGCATATGATCCGCCAATTCCACCAATGAACGGAAACTTGTCATATAATTGCAGGGAGTCTCCTCACCGTAAAAACCATGAAGCCACGGATGATCATGCATGCCGTAACATCCCCCATTATTTATATCATCTACAAAATATAATCCACTTTTCAACACTTTGACATATTTTTCGCCATTTGTCCATTCTCCCTCATATTTTTTACTTACAAACGCCTGATGATCCGCTTTATCCCAGTTCCCATGTACCTTTTCAATCTCTTCCTCTGTCACCACCTCCGTTTCATTTTCAATCGAATCGGAAACCTCTTCTTTTATTTCATCTGGCTCATCATCCCGGGAAATATGTTTTAAAAGACTACGGTTTTGCTCAACCTGCTTTTCAAACTCCTCATAGGCATCCAGTGCGTACCGGCAGTCGATCAAGCCATACTCACAGCTTTCATCTCCTTCAACCACATTTGCAGATACATCAATAAGGCCACGGATAAATTCGGCACCCTTTGTCGTGTCTTTCTGCCAGAGAATGCTTGCCAGTCCAACCACATGGGGAACCGCCATACTGCTTCCGGAGAATACCTGCATGCTGTCAAAAGGTCCTCTGGATACGATGAAATCACCGGGAGCTGCTACCTCGGAATGGATGCCATCGGTCTGCCCCATACTGTCTGTCATACCGACTGCCATCACTTCCGGATATGCTGCCGGATAATCCACATGTTCATCATCTCCTACTGCCGCTACGATCAGCATACCATTTGCTGCCGCCTTTTTGATCGCCTGATGCAGTTTTTCCGAATCTTTTTCCATCCCGATACTCAGGCTGAGGATATCCGTCTCATTTTCGATTGCCCATTCAATTCCCTCTACAACACGGTCTACCGTTGTTTCGTTCTCTTCGTCCAGTATTTTCCCCGAGTATAACTCGATATTCGGATTTACTCCCTCTGTCCAGTCATAACCACTGTCCAGAAGATCTCCCATAGAAACCAGTCCTGAATCCTCTGCATCTACGGTTTCCGGAGTTTCGTCCTCGCTATCCTCGTCATCATCCGCTTGGGTCTCCCCATAATATGTATACTCCCCATATTCATCATCTATCCAGACGCCATCCGTCTTATTCTCTGAATCCGCTTTTGGATTGGACGCCAGAACTTCTGCGATCGCTGTCCCATGACCACTGCCATCTTCAAACAGACAACTCATCTCATCCTGACCCTCGACAAAATTCTGGCGCATCACTACATCGACTTCCTTACTGTAGTTAATACCTGAATCAAGCATTGTAACCCGAATCTTCCGGTCCGTCTTTTCTTTTGCCTTCTGAACTTCAGGATCATTTGCACGGATCATATCCATATTCCAGTCCCTGTTCTCCACTTGGATAAACTCAATATCGTCCTCGGAAATATCATCCCCTCCCGGTTCCTCTGTCTCGGTGGGTGTAACTACCGGCTGCGGAATTTCTGTCTCCACAGGTTCTTTTGTCGTTACTGTCGTAAATGTCGGCTTCACAGGCTCCGGGGTATTTCCCGGCGTTTTCTGTGGTTCTTCCTGCTCCAACTTCTCCGAGGTCCCGGCATAGATCCTGACATTATGCACTCCTCCAAACACTTCGGTATCATATGAGACCTCAAAACCAAACGTGGCACTCTGTCCCACCTCAAGAACCGAATTATAACTACAGCTTTTCACACAGAAATCACGATCCGGTTCGTTTACAAGGACACCATTCCATATATTTGTTATCGTCCCCTCCATTTCAAAAGAAAAGGACCAGTCACGAATCGTTTTTTTGCTGTGGTTTGTAATCGTTCCCTCTAAGATTTTGTGCCCATCCCAACTTCCGGTCTCTTTCCATGTAACGGTCGCCCCATCTTCTTTCTTACTCTTTCCGGACACAAGTTTTACGGAAACAATATCACGGTATGTCCCTCCCGTTACCTTAAATCCGAAACTTGTTTTTTCTCCCGACTTAAGGATCATATTATATGATTCCGGTTCAAAGACCACCTCTTCACCATCTGACTGGGACTTTTTGTTTCCGGCATTCCATGTCTCGCCAATCTCTCCCTTTTTAATGACAGCCTCGACAGTCCAGTTTCTCAGTTCTTCCTTCCCGGTGTTCATCACAACCGCTTCGGCTACATAACCACTGTCCCAAGAGGAAGATTCTTTCAGCTCTACCCGGCATCCAGAACCCTCATACACCAGTTTCTTTTCATTTGCACTGTTTGCCTCTGCCCTGCTCTCTGGTACCGGAATCATTAACCCCGTCACCATGCATACGATCAAAAGCAGTGACATAACTCTTACTTTTGCAGCATTTCTAAATACATTCATTTTTATCCTCCCTGTCTTCTTCAATAAATTTATTTTTGTTTCTCTTACAATATATCAAAGAAGACCGCTGCATTGTCCTATTATGTATAAAGTATACAATTTCATGTCTGAAATCCCAACTTCATTTATACACCCACGAATCCAGATCATTCACCACCTGTTTCCCGCCGACATAAAACTTCGGCCGCACGATGATATAATAATAATTTTTCCAGTTCAGCTTTTTCCCGCTAACTTTTGAGACAAGAAGGGATGTACTCTTTTTCCCCAAGGATTTCACTTTCTTAAATCCCTCTGCCGACAGTTTCTTTGCCGGAAAGGTACTGGCGGTCATCGTTCCAGAGGAACGCCTTTTTCCGGCATTGGTGGATTTTACATAACAATCATATCCCTTCACTTGGGATAACTTTTTCCACTTGAGTTCAAATCCTTTGGAACCACGTTTCCCGGACAGGGTGGAGGCGCAAAAATAACGATAATCCGAATACTCTCCGTATATCTTCTGCTCCGTGCCATATCCCCCTTTATAGTACCGGATGCGGTAGCGGTAAAGGACATTGCGTTTCGCGTCAAACGTATCTGACAGTTCCTTTTCCGAAACCACTTTCCCGCTCTTTACCTCGCTGACCTCGATCTGAAAACCATTTGCTCCCTTGTCATACGGTGCTGCGTGCGTCCAGACGACACGGTTATCTGCATTCTGAAAATCCTTTATGCCAAATTCAGAAAGAAGCGGTTTACTAGGCGCACTTTCTGCTGTCTGGTTTGCCTCCTCCGCCAGAGATCCCTCCGGCACAAAGCAAACAGCCCCCACACAGAATAACAATAACATGGCAATCATTCTCTTTCCCATTTTTTTCATAACATGTTCCCCTTTCCTGCGCCGCCTTAACCAAACAGCGCATATCCGTATTTTATTTATATATTCGTTGTACTAGCACCACTATGCCAGCCCGACGAAACTATCCGAAGAAATCCAGTATCGACATCTGGTCTGTCTCCGGCAGTTCTCCCAAAAGCCCCATCTCCGCCATTTTATCCACAACGGTTCCCGGTATTTTACATCGCTCCTTAAAATTCTCTCTGGACGAAAATGGCCCATCCTTCACTGCCTCCACGACACCGTCTGCCGCCTTTCCGCCCATTCCGTCGATGGAGCTTAGCGAAGGCATCAGTTTTCCGTCGATGATCTGAAAATCCGCCGCTTTTGCCCGGAAAATATCGATCGGCATAAACTCAAATCCTCTGGCATACATCTCCTGCACGATTTTCATATCCCCCAAGCTGTCCTGCTCTTTCTTGGAAAGTTCATTGGAACGCCGCTTATAATCCCGCATCAAAGCCTCCAGTTTTTCCTTTCCCTGACACATCAGTTCATAATCAAATGCCTTGGCACGGATACTGAAAAACGCCGCATAATAGGCAAGCGGATAAAATACCTTAAAATAAGCGATACGAAATGCCATCATGACATAGGCGACCGCATGTGCTTTTGGAAACATATATTTGATCCGTTTGCAGGATTCAATATACCAGTCCTCCACACCGGCCTCCAACATCGCCTTTTCCATATCCGGGGTCAGTCCTTTTCCCTTCCGGACGCTCTCCATGATCTTAAACGCAAGGCCATTTTCCACGCCGGTATGGATCAGGTAAGTCATAATATCATCACGGGTACAGATCGCAGTAGAAAGCGTACAATTTCCCTCCTTGATAAAATACTGGGCATTATTGAGCCACACATCCGTACCGTGGGAAAGCCCTGAGATCCGCACAAGGTCTGAAAAATTCTTCGGCTTCGTGTCCCGGAGCATCTGCATGACAAATTCCGTTCCAAACTCCGGAATACCGAGACTCCCCAGATCGCACCCCATCAATTCCTCGGGCGTGACCTTAAGCGCCGATGTATCGGCAAACAAAGACAGGACTTCTTTATTGTCAAGAGAAATCGTCTTGGCATCCAGTCCGGTCAGATCCTCCAACATCCGGATCATCGTCGGATCATCGTGTCCGAGTATATCAAGTTTCAAAAGGTTATGGTCGATGGAATGATAATCAAAATGGGTTGTGACGATCGGCGTCTCCTGATCGTTTGCCGGATGCTGCACCGGAGTAAACGTATAAATTTCCCAGCCAAACGGAAGCACAATGATTCCGCCGGGATGCTGCCCTGTTGAGCGGCGGATCCCCACGCAGCCCTCGATGATCCTCTCGATCTCCTCGACACGCTTATGGTCTCCCCTCTCCTCATAATAATTTTTCACATAACCAAATGCCGTCTTATCCGCCAGTGTAGCGATCGTGCCGGCACGAAACGTCTGCCCTGCGCCAAAAATAACCTCTGTATAAGCATGTGCCTTACTCTGGTACTCACCGGAAAAGTTCAGGTCGATATCCGGCTCCTTATCCCCATAAAATCCGAGGAAAGTCTCAAAGGGGATATCGTGTCCATCTTGGATCAGCGGTTTCCCGCACTCCGGACACAGCTTCGGCGGCATATCACACCCCGAACTTCCCGCATACTTCTTTACCTCCTCGGACTCAAAGTCCACATAATGGCAGTTCTCACAATAATAATGCGCCGGCAAAGGATTTACCTCTGTGATCCCCGACATCGTAGCCACAAACGAAGAACCTACCGATCCGCGCGACCCCACCAGATAGCCATCCTCATTGGATTTCCAAACCAATTTCTGCGCGATGATATACATGACTGCAAATCCATTTTTTATGATGGAATCCAGTTCGTGGTCAAGACGCCCCTTTACCTGTGGCGGCAGGGGATCTCCATACATACTCGTCGCCTTGTTATAGCAGATTTCACGCAGCGTCTCGTCCGAGTCCGGAATGACCGGCGGACACTTATCCGGATAGACAGGAGACATTTTCTCGATCCGGTCAGCGATAAGATTTGTATTCGTCACGACGACCTCATACGCCTTTTCCTCTCCCAGATACGAGAACTCCTCTAGCATCTCCTCCGTCGTCCTCAGATAGAGCGGCGGCTGGTCATCGGCATCCTTCATCTTCTTTCCGGCAAAAATGATCTTGCGGTAAATCTCATCCTCGGGGTCAAGGAAATGGACGTCGCACGTCGCCACGACCGGCTTGTCATACTTCTCACCAAGTTTTACGATCTGGCAGTTCATCTCCTTAAGATCCTCAACGCTGTTGATCTTTTCCACACGCTCGCTCCCGATCATAAAATGATTGTTGCCAAGCGGCTGTATTTCCAGATAATCATAAAAATCAACAAGTTCACGGATCCTCTCCTCCGGTGCATCATCGAGAAGCGAGCGGTACAGTTCCCCCGCCTCACACGCCGAGCCGATGATCAGGCCTTCCCGGTATTGATTAAACATGCTTTTTGGAATCCTCGGTCTTCGGTAAAAATAATCCAGATGCCCCATCGACACAAGGCGGTATAAGTTTACCCGCCCCGTCTCATTCGCCGCAAGAATGATCGCATGGTAAGAGGGCTTTTTCTTCACAATATCGGCAGAGCCTGTCGTAAACTCGGAAAGCTTTGTCAGATCGTGGATCTCTTTTTTCGCAAGCATCTCCACAAACTTCTCAAAAATCTCCGCTGTCGCTCCGGCATCATCCACTGCCCGGTGATGGTTTTCCAGAGAAATCTTTAACTTTTTTGCAATGCTGTCCAGTTTGAATTTGGCAAGCTCCGGAAATAAAACCCTCGCCAGTCCCACGGTATCCACGACTGTAAAATCTGTTTGGATTCCCTGCTCCTCTGCCTTCGCACGGATAAACCCGTGGTCAAACCCGGCATTGTGCGCCACCAGTACATTATCGCCGATGAAATCAAGGAACTCCGGCAGCACCGTCTCGATGGGCGGCGCCTCTTTTACCATGTCATCCGTGATCGTCGTAAGCTCCGTGATCCTCTCCGGTATATGGATTCCCGGATTTACAAACGTACTGTAGCGTTCGCAGATTTTTCCGCCGCTCACCCGGACTGCCCCAATTTCGATGATCCGGTCGTTAACCGGAGAAAATCCGGTCGTCTCCAAGTCAAATACGACAAAATCCCCGGTCAAAAGCTGCCCCTTTTCATTCTCCACCGCCAGATCGTTCAAGTCGTCGACAAGATATGCCTCACAGCCATAGATCACCTTAAACTCATCTTCCTCGGAAAGCTTTAATCCCTCGAGTGCATGGTTTGCATCCGGAAATGCCTGCACCACCCCGTGGTCAGTGATTGCCACCGCCCGGTGTCCCCACGCATGGGCGCGGTTTACCAGTTGTTTTACATTCGTGATCCCATCCATGTCGCTCATCTGAGTGTGCGCATGGAGTTCTACCCTTTTTACCGGCGCACGGTCGCTTCTCCCCACACGGAAGTCCTTGATCTCCTTGATCCCCATGATTCCGCCGATCCGTATCTCCCGGTCATACGAATCCAGACTCGCCACGCCCTTTACTCTTACAAAATTTCCCTTTTTTATAAATTCAAAAAAGTCCGTATCAATGACCTGTTCCTTTTTGATAAACACCTTGCAGACGATCGTATCCGTATAATCCGTGACCGCAAACGTAACGATCAGCTTTTCGCCCTTGATCTCCCGGCTCTCCACCTTCCGGATCTGTCCGTCGATGACCACCTCGCCGATCTCATCTTGTATTTCCTTGATCGGAACGACAGTTCCCTCACAGTTTTTACCATAAAATACTTCCGGATCGTTTGCCGGCCGCCAAAAATTACTTCCCGATTTTCGATCTGATCTACGGTTTGACCTATGGTCTGACCGCCGGTCTGATCCCTGCTCCGATTTTTGTCCCGGTTTCTTTCCTGCTTTCGCCGCCCCTGACCCATTCTCGCCTTGCTTTCCGGATGCCGCATCCCCAGACTTCGTTCCTGCGTCGTCCCCGGCACTTTGGGAATCCGGATTTCTTTTCTCCTCATCCCGGGACAATGTCACAAAATATGTCTCCGGTTTTGTATCCTTTTTCCGCTCAAATTCTTTAAAATGAAACTCCACCGAAATCTCTTTCCCAAAGCGCTGTAAAAAGACCGTATGAAGAAAATCTTTGACCCCGTCGCAGCGTTTCCTCGTGAGAAACGAATCTCCACATGTTATGTACAGCGAATCCCCCTCTGCCTCGAAGGGTTCTGTGCAAAATTCCAGCCCATCCACCAGATCGTTTTCCCGGATTTCCTCCTTTAAGTCCTCCTCGATTCGGGAAAGAAGCCCGGAAAGGGGTTCCTCCCTCAATTCCGGATACGAAATCCTGAGCTGTGGCCGAAAACCCATGCGCTTAAAAACCTGCTTGTACAATTCCTTTTCCATGATCTGGATTTTTTTATATGACAAGAGCTGGTGCTTCCTGCAATAGATAAACACCAGCTTCTTTGACTTGGATGCGCTGATCTTCTCCACCATCACATCCTCATACTCTCTTTTTATATTATCATTGCAATTTAATTTGGAAAATGCATGAAAAAAATTCTCCATACTGCCCTCCATATCCGAACGTATATGAGGCTGTCAACTCCGGCCCCAATTCATGAGTTCCTGCCGCAAAGTCTCCAAAAGCTTCTCCTCCGGCACTTTTTTTACGACCTCCCCTTTCTTTATGAGAAGTCCCTCTCCGATTCCGCCGGCGATTCCAAGATCGGCTTCCTTCGCCTCGCCGGGGCCATTTACCACACATCCCATGACAGCCACCTTAAGATCCAGATCAAATTCCTGAACCATTTCTTCTACACTTGTAGCAAGACTGATCAGATCGATCTGGGTGCGTCCGCACGTCGGGCAGGAAACCACACTGATCCCTCCCTTTTTTAACCCGAGGGATTTCAAAATAATATTTGCCGCCCGAACCTCCTCGACCGGATCACCGGTCAACGACACACGGATCGTATCACCGATTCCCTGATACAAAATATTCCCGAGTCCGACTGCCGATTTGAGACTGCCAGAAAAGACAGTACCCGATTCTGTGATCCCGACATGAAGGGGATAATCCGTCTGATCGGAAATCTGCTCATGCGCCCGAATACACTGCAATACATCCGATGACTTAATACTGATCACGATATTCTCATATCCCATATCCTCAATGATCTTTACCTTATCTAAGGCGCTCTCCACAAGCCCCTCCGGCGTCACGCCGCCATATTTTTCGATCAGCTGTTTTTCCAGAGAGCCGCTGTTGACCCCGACACGGATCGGAATGTTCCGCTCCCTACAGGCATCTACTACCGCCTGAATGCGCTCACTGCTCCCGATATTTCCGGGATTGATCCGTATTTTATCCGCTCCGTTTTCCACTGCCGCGATCGCAAGCTTATAGTCAAAATGGATATCTGCCACCACCGGGATGGAAACCTGTTTTTTGATCTCGTGGACTGCCTCTGCCGCCTCCATCGTCGGAACTGCCACGCGGACGATATCACAGCCCGCCTGAACAAGACGCCCGATCTGGGCAGCTGTAGCCCTCGCATCCTCTGTCTTTGTATTTGTCATGGACTGGACAGCGATCGGATTCGTCCCGCCGATCTTCACATTCCCGATTGATATTTCCCTCGTCTTTTTCCTCATTTTAATCCCCATTCCAAAGCGTTTATCTGACACTTCATTCCTGTTGTTTTGGCATCGTCAGGCTATGGGATCAGCTTAATGATATCATTCGCCAGTATGACCACCATCAGCCCCATCAAAAGGACAAAACCGCCCACATTGACATAGTTCTCAAATTTTTCCGGAAGCGGTTTGCGCCGGATTCCCTCGATGATCAAAAACAGGAGCCTTCCGCCATCGAGCGCCGGGATTGGAAGAAGGTTCATGACGCCGAGATTGGCGGTCAATAAAATCCCCATGCTGAGTACATTTAATATAATATAATAGATTCCACCCGGGCGGCTCTGATCCACGACATCTCCGACGGTCTGGATGATACCGACCGGCCCCGCCACATCTTTCGGGCTGACATTGCCGGAGATCATCTGTCCCAAACTCTCCACCGTTGTAAAGATCCAGAATTTCACCTCATAGGCAGAGTATTTGATCGTATCCCACACACCGGATTTTGTCCTCTTGCTCCCATAACTAAATCCGAGACGGTATACCTCATTTCCCTCATCATCTTCCACAAGTTTTGGCGTGACAACCGCTGTGATCTCTTCTCCGTCACGCTCTGCGGTCAGCTCTACCGCCTCATCAGACAGCGGGTGAAACTGCAAATAATAAACAAGTTCCCGGTTTACCACGATTTTTCTTCCGTTGATCTCCCGGATCACATCGCCATCCTGAAATCCACTCTCCGCCATCGGCATCTCTGCCTGTACATCCATGATCGAAGCTTTGTCATATCCCTCCATCCCGACCACGAACAGCGCAAGCACGAACGCAAGGATGAAGTTGAAAAAAGGCCCCGCAAAAATTACTGCCATTCTTGCCAGTACGCCCTTCTTTCCAAAGGCACGCTCATCCTCGATGTCCTCCATCTCACCAAGCATCATGCACGAACCGCCGAACGGAAAAATCTTCCACGAATAAAGTGTATGATCCGTATACTCACTATGTTCTTCAAAATATTTGCTCGAGCCAAAAAACTTAACTTTTTTCCCCTCGTCGGTCTTTGCAAAGGAAATGATCCTCGGCCCCATCCCAAGTGAAAATTCAATGACGCCGACCCCGTTTGCCTTCGCCAGAAGAAAGTGTCCCAGCTCATGAAAAAGTATGATCGCACTAAAAAGAATGACTGCGATCAGGATATTGATACTTCCCATTATGTCCTCCATTCTGTCTGTTCCTGACTAAATCTTATATTTTTCCAATACGGAATATGTCTCCTGTTCTGTTTCGAGTATATCATCCAAAGATGGCTTTTTTATGAACACATGCCTGTCCATTGCATATTCGATCATCGAATAAATATCCGTAAAGCGTATCTCCTTCTTTAAAAACCGGGAAACCGCATATTCATTTGCCGCATTCATGACCGTTGTCATGCTTCCCCCGGTCTCAAACGACCGTTTTGCAAGTTCAATCCCCCGGAGTACCTCTGTGTTTGGCCGCTCAAAGGAAATTGAAGCCAGTTTTTCAAAATCCAGTCTCTCACCGTCTAACGCCGGGCGCGCCGGATACATGAGCGCATACTGGATCGGAAGGCGCATATCCGGACTGCCAAGCTGTGCCATGACCGCCCCGTCCCGGAAACCTACCATAGAATGTATGATGCTGTTTGGCTGCACAAGGACATGCACCCGGTCAAGCCCTACCCCGAACAGCCAGCACGCTTCTATAATCTCCAAGCCCTTATTGATCATCGTCGCCGAATCAATCGTAATCTTATTTCCCATAAACCAGTTCGGATGGGCAAGTGCCTGTTCTACTGTTACATGTTCAACTTCCTTTGCGCTGTAATGCCGGAACGGCCCCCCGGAAGCTGTGAGGAAAATTTCCTCGATCTCATCGTGTCCGCCGCTTTGAAGGCACTGAAAGATCGCCGAATGCTCGCTGTCCACCGGAAGCAGCGAGACCCCGTATTCTTTTACAAGAGGCATGATAAGATGCCCTGCTGTCACTAATGTCTCTTTATTGGCAAGGGCGATATCCTTTCCGCTTTTGATCGCCTCAATGACCGGGCGCAGACCGATCATGCCTACCATCGCAGCCACGACCATATCCGCCTCCGGCAATGTGGCACAATGGATAAATCCCTCCATGCCATATAAAATCTCTGGCATCTTAAAGTCCTGCGTCTGTTTCATGGCAGACAGTTTTTCTTTCAGCCGGAGCGCACCCTCCTCACTCTTTACACTGACAACTTTGGGTTCATATATTACGATCTGCTCCGAAAGAAGCCCGGTATTATCCCCCGCAGTCAGGGAAACAACGTTTAATGCGTCTTTATTATTATCAACTACCTGAAGCGTCTGGGTTCCGATCGACCCCGTCGCTCCAAGTATGCTCAAATTCCTTTTCATCCGACATTCTCCATTTCTCAGGAAATAAACCAGTACAACAGATAATATACAAAAGGCCCCACAAAAAGAATGCTGTCAAAGCGATCCAAAATCCCCCCATGCCCCGGGATCAGATTGCTGTAATCCTTGATCCCATAATTCCGTTTGACTGCCGATGCAGCGAGATCCCCGATCTGGGATACCACGGAGCAAAGCGCGCCAATACATGCAAACAACAACTGGATATTGATCTGGAGAGCCGCTACCGCCTGTTCGGGAATAAAGAAAGAATAGATCACCGCGAGAAGAGCCGCACCTGCCACTCCCCCCAGACATCCCTCAATCGTCTTTTTGGGACTTAATTCAGAAAAATGATGTTTTCCGACCAACATCCCTGTCAGATACGCAAACGTATCCGAGCCGGACGCTCCGATCAGGATCAGCCATACAAACCAGTGTCCATAAGAAAGACACCTTGTCTGGTAAATATATGAAGT
>JAMPFC010000078.1 GCA_023664685.1 Roseburia sp.
ATTTTCTTAAAACCATTTTAACATTTTGGTATCTTCGATGTCAATGGATAATCTGATATAACATAATTAGGAATTATTAAAAAAATAAATTATTTTGGGAGGAATTTCACATGAAGAAAACAATCGTAGTAGTAGGTGCGGGCAAGGGGCTTGGCAATGGAGTGGCAGAGAAGTTTGGCGATCATGACTTTCGGGTAATCCTGATGGCAAGAAATGAGGAACACCTGAAAGAGTATGCGACAGATTTTGAGGCGAAAGGGATTGAAGTGCATACGCAGGCAGCGGATGTGACAGATTTTAATGCCTTTGCGGAAACCTTCCGTGATGTTGTGCAAAACTATGGTACTCCGGATGTGCTGTTCTATAATGTGGGAATCACTGTCGCAGATGAGGAAGTAGAAATTTCTGCGCAGACACTTGTTGACCGATATGTGGCAGATGTAGCAAGTGCGTACAACTGCATCAAACTGGTGGAGACAGATGAGTTTGCTGAGAAGAAAGGGGCAATCCTCGTGACTGGCGGCGGTCTTGCCTTACAGCCTTATGCGGGTTATCTGCCGCTGTCTATGGATAAAGCGGCATTGCGGGCAATGGTTCAGGCACTTTCTCCTGTTCTGAAAGAAAAAGGAATTTATCTCGGAACGGTACAGGTAACGGGAGTAATTGGTTCCGATGAGCATTTTGCGCCGAAAACGATTGCAGAAGAATTTTGGAAGCTGTATACAGATCAGGAAACTTTTGAGATTGTTTACTAAAGAGGTAGATTGTTATGAAAATAATTATATTGAATGGTGCGGCCAGAAAGAACGGGAGTACTGCGGAACTTGTGAAAGCTTTTGAGGATGGGGCAAAATCAGCGGGGAATCAGGTAAAGAACTTTTATCTTGACGGAATGAAAATAAATAGCTGCAAAGGGTGTCTAAGAGCCGGGCATGATAGTCAAAGCCCATGCACACAAAAAGATGATATGGATCAAATCTATGCTGAGTTTGAAGAAGCTGATGTGATCGTTTTCGCTTCTCCTCTGTATTTCTGGACGATAACAGGCACTCTGAAAACCACAGCCGACAGATTATATGCGGAACTGGAATGCTTGGGCTATGGCAAGTTTCCCAAAAAGAGTGTACTATTGATGACCGCAGACGGTGGTGATTATTCTCAGGCAGTAACATGGTATCGAACTTATGAAAGAAATCTAAGATGGAAAAATCTAGGAGAAGTACTGGGTAAGAGAAAAACAAAAGAAGCCTATCAGCTTGGAGCTTTTTTATAAAAAATATGGAAAGGAAAATGTAACTTGGAAAAATCACTGACAAACGGGACACCGTGGAAGGGAATTTTATCTTTCATGTTTCCTGTATTTATGGGGTTGCTGCTCCAACAGCTTTATAACACAGTGGACACGATCATTGTAGGTAATTTTGCCGGGGAAACTCCTCTGGCGGCGGTTGGTGCCTGTGGTGTTCTCACAATGGCTTTTCTGGCGTTGGCAAATGGTTTTTCTGCCGGGGCTTGCGTACTGATTGCACAGCTCTTTGGAGCGGACAAAAAGGAAGATATGCGCAGGCAGGCATCTTCTTCTTTCTTGGTAATGCTTGCTATGGGTGTGTTGGCTACAGCGGCAGGTATCGGAATCAGCCGATTTGCCCTTAAATATATTCTGGCAACACCGGACAGCCTGCTCCCTATGGCGGATACCTATTTCAAGATTTATGCAGCAGGACTAATCTTTCAGTTTGGATATAATATTGTAGCCGCTATCCTCCGGGGAATTGGGGATAGCAAGGCAACCTTGTATTTTCTGCTAGTTGCCAGTGTGATCAATGTTGTGCTAGATATTGTATTCGTTTATAACTTGAACATGGGGGTGGTCGGTGCGGCTGTTGCTACAGATATTGCACAAGCTGTTTCCTGTGTAGTGGGTATAATTTACATGATGAAGAAGTACCCTATATTTCGTTGGAAGTTAAATGAATTTACCTTTGAATGGAAGCTTGCAAAGCAGACTTTGAAAGCGGGATTTCCTATGGCGCTACAGCAGTTTATTGTGTCATTTGGTTTTGTTTTCATTCAAAGAGCAGTTAATAGCTATGGTAAAGCTATGACGGCATCTTTCTCGGTTGCGCAGAAGATAGAAACATATCTGACCTTACCTGCAAGTGCATTGATGACAACGCAGGGAACCTATACGGGACAAAATATTGGTGCGAACAGGCTTGACAGGGTTATGACTGGAGCAAAGCATACCGTTATCCTTTCCGAAATAATTTCCATCTGTATTTTATCGGTGGTATTTGTCTTTGCAAAGTCTATTGTAGCCGCATTTGGACTAGGTTCAGCCGCCACCGCTTACTGCGTTTCCCATGTCAGGTGCGTAGCGGTTTGTTTAATTCCTTTTGCTTCCTATTTTCCGCTTTTAGGTTTATTTCAAGGGGCAAACAACGCACTCTATTCTACCTTTGTTGCGACAAGCGCATTGGCAGTACGTGTTATTTCAACTTATATCTTGCAGGAAGTTCCTGCAATCAGCTACCGCATGATTTGGTGGAATGCTTTGTTTGGGTGGGGCTTAGGATGTATTATCACATGGGTACATTTTTGCAAAGGAAAATGGAAACCATGATTCGTTTCTCCCCCCAAAAGAGTTCCATAAGAAAAAAACCGAACTGCCCCCGCAGCGGCTTGATAGCGATCCGTAGCTCTATCCGCCGCTGTGGGGGCAGTTCGGGGTTTTTCTTATGATCCTTTTATACCAATCTTAACCTAGAATTAACATACACACACTTTTGGAATTAACATTGATGGATTTATAATGGATTCGTACAAAAAATATTTTAAAGGAGTGTGTTTTTTATGAAGAAAATGATTATGTTTGCAATGGTATTTACATTACTTGCCGGAATGGTGGCGGGCTGTGGTACAGACAATCCGTCCGGCAAAGCCGATACAGGCAGTGAGGGGACGGAAAATTCACAGACTGTATCAACCGACGGTTCTACCTCAATGGAAAAAGTTATCGGATTTTTAAGCGAGGCTTATATGGAAGAACATAAGGACATAAAAGTCACTTACAATCCGACCGGTTCTAGTTCTGGTATTCAGGCGGTATCAGAAGGAAGATGTGATATTGGTCTGGCGAGCCGGGATTTGAAAGAGGAGGAGAAGTCAGAATTGACAGGCACCGTCGTTGCGATTGATGGGATTGGAGTTATTGTGAATCCGGACAATCCGGTTTCGGATCTGAGCGTGGAGCAGGTTGGAAAAATTTATACCGGGGAGATTAAGAACTGGAAAGAGGTAGGCGGAAAGGATGCCCCTGTTGTCTGCATCGGGCGTGAAGCCGCTTCTGGCACGAGGGATGGCTTTGAGGAGGTTACAGGTACGAAAGACAACTGTAAGTATTCTCAGGAATTGACATCTACCGGCGATGTTGTACAGACGGTATCTGGCAATCCGAATGCGATTGGCTATGCTTCCGTTGCCTCTGTGAATGACAGTGTGAAGGCAGTCAGTATTGAAAGCGTGAAGCCGACGACGGAGGCGATACAGAATGGGCAGTATAAAGTCCAGAGAAATTTTGTGCTGATAACGAAAAAAGATGCTCCTCTTTCCAAAGCGGCACAGGATTTTTTCGACTTTGCCACGAGCGGACAGGCCGACGATCTGATCACTGAAGCCGGAGCAGTACCGATCATAAGATAAGAGGAGGCTGCTATGGAAAAGATAAAAAAGCCGGTAAAGCTGATGGAAAAGGCGATGAATCTGATCTTCTCAGTATGCGGCATGCTTACAATACTGTTTGTCATACTCATTACGATCTTTCTTGTGATAAGCGGGATTCCGGCGATTCGAGAGATTGGCATCGTAGACTTCCTGTTTGGAACTACGTGGGCTTCCACTGCGGTTTCTGCCTCTTATGGCATCCTGCCTTTTATTCTGACTTCGGTATACGGAACGTGTGGGGCGGTGCTGATCGGTGTACCGGTCGGACTCTTTTGTGCGGTGTTTTTGGCAAAAATGTCCCCACAGGGGATTGGCAATATCGTGCGGAACGTAGTCGATCTGCTGGCAGGGATCCCATCGGTCGTCTACGGACTTGTGGGCATGATCGTGATCGTGCCTTATGTGCGGGAAATATTTGGTCTTCCCGATGGAGCGAATCTGTTTTCTGCAATCCTTGTTCTTGCTGTTATGATACTTCCTTCAGTGATATCTGTCTCGGAGACTGCAATCAAGGCAGTACCCAAGGAATATGAGGAGGCGTCTCTTGCACTTGGGGCGACAAAGATAGAAACAGTATTCAAAGTCGTTGTCCCGGCTGCAAGGAGCGGTATCATCACAGCAGTTGTGCTTGGTATCGGAAGGGCGATCGGCGAGGCGATGGCAGTCATGATGGTTGCCGGAAATGTGGCCAATATGCCGAGACTGTTTGGAAGCGTCCGCTTTTTGACAACTGCAGTGGCGAGCGAGATGTCTTACTCATCCGGACTGCAGAGACAGGCGTTGTTTTCCATTGCCCTTATATTATTTTTATTTATTATGTTGATCAATCTTATCCTGAATCTGATCATGAAAAGAGGTGGACAGAGTGACTGACACAATATCAATGAAAAGAAAAGTCAAAGGAGTGCTTCTAAGTGTGTTGATGTATCTGGCAGCAGGACTGATCTGTGTTCTCTTACTTGGACTGATCGGGTACATCTTATACCGTGGAATCCCTCATATCTCATGGGAACTTATTTCTACGAAACCAAGCCTGATCAGGGGGACGGTTGGGATTTTGCCTAATATCTTGAATACGCTGTATATTATCATTTTGACACTGGTGATTGTCCTTCCGCTCGGAGTGGGAGCGGCGGTTTATCTGAATGAATATGCCAAAAACAAAAAGCTCGTACAGATTATCGAACTGGCGACAGAGACACTTGCCGGAATACCGTCGATCATATATGGACTGGTTGGAATGTTGGTGTTTGTGCAGTTTTTCTCTCTGGGGACAAGCCTGCTTGCCGGGGCATTTACGCTAGTCATCATGACGCTTCCGACGATCATTCGCACGACAGAAGAAAGTTTGAAGACAGTGCCGGAGGCGTACCGGGAGGGGGCTCTCGGGTTAGGTGCGGGAAAATGGCATATGATCCACACGGTTGTCCTGCCTTGTGTGATCGATGGTATTGTGACAGGGTGTATTCTGTCTGTGGGAAGAGTGGTGGGGGAAAGTGCGGCTTTACTTTTTACTGCCGGAATGGCAAATGAGATGCTTCATGCGGTGGAGGCGGTACAGCCGGGAAACGCCGGATCGTCCCTTACAGTTGCGCTCTATATGTATGCAAAAGAGCGAGGGGAGTTTGATGTAGCATTTGCAATCGCTGTAATCTTGCTCGTACTGACATTTCTTATCAATATGTCAGCAAAACTGGCGGCAGGAAAGCTAAAAAAGAGAAAAGAGGTTAATCAATGAGTGATATGATAACGACAAAAGATTTGAATTTGTGGTATGGTGCTAATCACGCCCTGAAAAATATCAGCGTATCTCTTCCAGAAAGGAAGATTACAGCGCTGATCGGCCCTTCCGGTTGTGGCAAATCTACTTATTTAAAGACATTAAACCGCATGAATGATCTGGTAGAACAATGCCGGATTGAGGGAGAGGTCAGATTGTCGGGGATAGATATTTATAATGATATTGATGTAAATATCCTGAGAAAACGTGTGGGGATGGTTTTTCAGAAACCCAATCCTTTTCCGATGAGTATTTATGACAATATCGCTTATGGTCCCAGAATATATGGAATCCGCTCAAGGGTAAAACTGGATGAAATCGTAGAGCGCTCTCTGACACAAGCGGCAATCTGGGATGAGTGCAAAGACAGATTGAAAAAGAGTGCGTTGGGAATGAGCGGAGGTCAACAGCAGCGGCTTTGCATTGCAAGAGCATTGGCAGTTGAACCAGAGGTTCTTCTGATGGACGAACCCACATCAGCTCTGGATCCCATTTCTACTTCCAAGATCGAGGATCTGGCAATGGAATTAAAAGAAAAATATACGATCATCATGGTAACGCACAATATGCAGCAGGCAGTGCGGATCGCAGATAAAACAGCATTTTTTCTTTTGGGGGAGATTGTGGAATTTGATGATACGGAAAAGATGTTCTCGTCCCCTTCGGATCAGAGGACAGAGGATTATATTACAGGGAGGTTTGGATGATGCGCAACGAATTTGACAGACAATTATCACAGCTTAATACAGAGTTGATCACAATGGGAGCTTTGTGCGAGGAAGCGATCACGAATGCAGTGAAGTACCTTATTGACAGCAAAGAGGACAGTAAAAATGCCTGCCTTGATGCCGACCGGCAGATTGACAAGAAGGAGCGTGATATCGAGACGCTCTGTATCAAGCTGATCTTACAGCAGCAGCCGGTGGCAGGGGATCTGCGGGTGGTTTCTGCCGCATTAAAGATGATTTCAGATATGGAGAGGATTGGAGATCAGGCGTCTGACATTGTAGAAATTGCATCCTATGTGACGGAAAGCAGACTTGAGAGCAGTACACATATCCGGGATATGGCGGATGCGGCCACTAAAATGGTGTCCGGGAGTATCGAATCTTTTGTAAAAATGGATAAGGAAACTGCGGAACTGGTCATCCGGGATGATGATCTGGTGGATGAATTATTTGACAAGGTAAAGGGCGAGTTGATAAAATCAATAGCAGAAGGCTATAGTAATGCGGAAGCGCTTATTGATCTTCTTATGATTGCAAAATATTTGGAGCGTATTGGTGATCATGCGGAAAATATTGCCGAGTGGGTTATCTATTCGATCACAGGCAGGCATCAGAAGCAAGTTCGGCGGTAAGGAGGAAGATACATGATTTATCTGGTTGAAGACGACGATAATATTCGGAAACTCGTGGGTTATGCCCTCTCAAAAGAGGGATTTGAGGTAGAAGGATTTTCCACGCCAAAGGAATTTTGGGCAGAACTGGAGCTTCAGATTCCGGATCTTATTTTACTGGATATTATGCTTCCGGAAGAGGATGGTCTCCTAATTTTGGAAAAAGTAAAAAAGAATGCCAGAACAGAACATATACCTGTTATTATGCTCACTGCAAAAGGCAGCGAATTTGATAAGGTGACCGGTCTTGATATGGGGGCGGATGATTATGTGTCAAAACCATTTGGGACAATGGAATTGATCTCAAGGGTGCGGGCGGTACTCCGACGGTATGAAAAAATTCGGACGGGAAAGGTATATAAAACAGGAAGTTTGTATGTAGATCCTGCCAAACACATTATTTCCGTATCAGGAAAAGAAGTTACGCTTTCTTACAAGGAATATCTTCTTCTCGTTGTTCTTCTTGAGGCGGAAGGAAATGTAGTGGAACGGGACACCCTGCTTACTAAAGTATGGGGGGAGTATTATACCGAATCGCGGACACTGGATGTCCATATCCGCAAACTCAGGGTGAAACTTGGTGATGCCGGCACGATGATCCAGACAGTAAAAGGCATTGGATATAAGATTGGGGGTGCAGAGCATGCATAAAAAGATATTTCGTTCTTCTTTTCTTACGGTGCTTCTTGTTTTGGCTGCAACAATTACGCTTATTTTAGGAGTTTTATTTGATTTTTTTGAAAAGCAGATACAAAAGGAACTGGAGGGCGAGGCGAATTATCTTTCACAGGCGGTTGAGAAAGAGGGAAGTAAATTTTTTGAGGGATTTAAAAGTGAGGGACACCGGATAACATATCTAGCTGCAGATGGAACTGTGGTATTTGATAGTGAAGCGGATGCACAGGAACTCGATAATCATGCGGACAGGGAAGAGGTCAAGATGGCGATGGAACAGGGAGAAGGTCTGAGCATAAGGTATTCCAGAACCCTGACAGAAAAAACTGTGAATTATGCAGTGAGGCTTTCGGATCAGAGTGTATTGAGGATTTCCACCGATCAGTATACTATAGTGGCGATTCTATTAGGAATGCTTCAGCCGGTTTTGGTTGTTATGCTGATCGCATTGATGCTGACACTCGTGCTTTCGTCAAGGGTATCAAAGGCAATCATCGAACCGATCAATCAGCTTGATCTGGAGTCTCCGGAAAATAACGAAGCCTACGAAGAACTGACGCCGCTTCTTGGAAAAATCGCAGAGCAGAAACAGACGATTGAAGAACAGCTTGCCGAGGCCCATAAAAAACAGGTTGAGTTTAATCTGATCACCGAGAATATGAGCGAAGGCTTTCTGGTGATTGATTCAGACGCCGGTCTTTTGACATATAACTCTGCCGCATTGGAATTGTTTGATATTACCCCGCCTGCTGATGGCAATGTATTTACGCTTTGCCGGGCAAAAAATTTTCGGGAAGTCATATCAAAGGTGCTTTCCGGGGAGAGGGCAGAAAGTACTGTGGTGAGAGAAGAGCGCAGCTATAGTATGATTGCAAATCCTGTTTTTGAGGATGGAAAAGTAATCGGTGCGGTGCTTATCATGCTTGATATTACAGAAAGGGAAAAGCGGGAAACACTTCGCCGCGAGTTTACTGCCAATGTCTCTCACGAATTAAAAACGCCCCTTACTTCGATTTCTGGTTTTGCCGAGCTGATGAAAGAGGGAGATGTCTCAAAGGATACGGTGGTTGATTTTTCGGAATCCATTTATGAAGAGGCGCAAAGACTGATCACACTCGTGACTGACATTATAAAAATATCAGAACTGGATGGAAAAAGTGTTTCTTTTCAGTGGGAGACCGTTGATCTGTATGAATTGTCAGGAGAAATCATTAGCCGCCTCAGAGATCAGGCAAAAAAAAGAAATATTATGCTTGATCTGGTTGGCAGCAAAGCAGAAATTACCGGTGTGCGGAAAATTCTTGATGAAATGATTTATAATCTCTGTGATAACGCAATCAAGTACAATAAGGAAAATGGAACAGTTGATGTTATTATAAATGAAACGGAGAGCGGTGTAACGCTTATGGTAAGGGATTCAGGAATCGGTATTCCGGCGTCCCATCAGAGCCGGGTATTTGAACGGTTCTACAGGGTGGATAAGAGCCACTCCAAACAGGTCGGCGGAACCGGTCTTGGGCTTGCCATTGTAAAACATGCTGCGATGTATCATCATGCCGGAATTACTCTGGAGAGTACAGAAGGAAAGGGGACAACGGTGACAATTCATTTTGCCCCACAGCGGCTTGACAACAATTCATAGATTCCCCTCCCCCAAAAGAGTTCCATAAGAAAAAATGAAAATTACCCCCACAGCGGCTTGATAGCGATCCGTAGATCTATCCGCCGCTGTGGGGGTAATTTTCATTTTTTCTTATGACCCTTTTATGGAAGAGAATCTACCATTACTCCGCCTTCCCAACCATTTTCATCGTCTCCCTGTCATACACCTGTATTCCAGAAAGCCCATCGCCATCTGCAAGATACAGATAATCTCCGATATACAGTCCCCTTGCGGAGTCAATGTTCAGACCATTTGGAGACAGCGCGGCAATTTTTTCAAAGCCCTTTTTACTGTCATAGGAATAAATCTGGTATTTCGTGGTTTCATCTCCCGTATCATAATCGTATTTGATCGTGCAGAATCCAATAAGGTTCTGTTCGGCGCTGACAAGGATTGCCTTGTGGTTCATACCGGCGATGCTCATCGTTCCTTTGGAAAGAAGTTTGGTGTGCTTTTCTTTGACAGAAGAAGCGGAGGAGATGTCAAACATCGAAAGCTTCACCTGTGAGTCCCCGTCGGAAGTTTCATTGCTTCCGATGCCGAGGAGAAGGTTGTCACCGAATGGATGAAGGTAGGTGGAAAACCCGGGCAGTTTGAGTTTATCCTTTACGACCGGATTAGAGGGATCGGTCAGGTCTACCATAAAGACCGGATCGGTTTGCCGGTATGTGACAAAATAGGCGGTATCACCTAAAAAGCGGGCGGAATAGATACTCTCCGATTTGGCAAGTTTGTCAACGCTTCCGATCAGTTTCAGGTTTTCGTCAAGGACATACAGACCATTTGAGGAAGAACCTCTGGTAGAATACGTGGTTGCGACAAAGCGGAGATTACCTTTGTATTCGTCAAGGGAAAACTGGTTCAATATAGTCCCTTGAAATGTTGTTTCACAGGCAGCATCCAGTTTGCCATCCCCATAGTGGTATTTGCTGATCGTGGTTTTTCCATAGCTCAAATAATTCGAGGAGGGCGCTGCGATATAGATGTTATTTTCACTTGCATAACAGGTGTCGTCTGCCCCGAGGACAGACAGAGTATCGGAAAAGTCTTCCCCCTCTGTGACATCAAGAGCTGTAAAGACAAGGTAGCTGTTGGCGCTAACGTCTGTCGGACAGTACAGATCCTCTTCCGGAACGAGCTGGCCGCCGACCGATGGGATGTAGCGCTGTTTGGCATCACTTGAATCAGCACTCATCACATACATTGTCGAAATCGTGTACAGATATTTTCCATTCATCCGGGAATTACTGTAATTGCCGGACTGGGTTTTTTGAAAATACAGAACCGGATTAGAAACATCTGACACATTGTATAGGAGAACCGAAGTTTCGGTTTGGGAACCGTCTTCTGTCATTACCATTTCTAAGTTTGTACCGACCAGTGCAAGTGTGTCATCATGAAGGTACATCTCGGATACTTCGACAGAATCGACCGAAAGGTGGCAGACCCTTTTTGTATTTTTTCCATCCGCCTCATAGATTTGGATACTGCTTCCAAATGCGGAGTCAGAACAGACATAGATAAATTTTCCGTCTGTTTTTACTAAATCTCCCTCATCGACGCCCTCGACCTGAAGGTCGGTATCGGAATATTCGGCACCGGAGCCAGAAAGACCATCTGACGAACTTCCTGTACTATATGCATCTTCGGCTTCGGCTAGGCCTTCTAGCATTTTGTTCGTATCCTTCGATTTATAAAGAATGTCATCTCCGGAAGAGAGGGAGTTCATATCCGTCAGGCAAGCGGCAATCTTTGTCCGCATATCTTCGTATGTGAAGGCGGGATTTTGTTGTCCGGTTGTCAGTGCGGGGGGAGTAGTGCTGTTTGCCTCATCCGTCTGACCGCCAAAGAACGAGAGCTTTTCTGAGGAGAGGAAATAATTACCCGCCAAGAGGAGAAGGAGAAAACATGCCGCTGTCAGTGCGATGCGGTTTGCCATCCGTTTTACAAGCAGGTTTTTCTGGTTTCTCTTATGTTCTACAAGTCTTTTTTCCATATGCTCCGGTTTTAAATTTTCCGGTATCGGAATTTGTTCACTCATTTGTTTTAATTTTTCGTCATTCATTCTCTGTTACCTCCAGAAATCGTTTCATTTTTTCAAGTGCGCGGCTTTTCATAGAACGGACAGTACCCTCCTTTTTTCGGAGGAAATGGGCAATCTCCCGGCCGCTGTAACCGCCATATAAGCTCAGCCCTACCGCCAGACGCTCTTGTTCGTTCAGCGTATCAAATGCCTGCTTTAGTAAAAGGTGTCCGGCAGGATCGGAGCCGCTTTCCGTTTCTTTCGGAAAATACTTATGTTCCAAAGGAATCACCTTTTTTTGGCTGCAGAACTGCTTTTTGCATTCATTTGCTGTGATCTGGAAGATCCAGCTGCGGAAGGATTCATTTTTGCGCAGCTTATGTATATTTTCATAAGCGCACAGGACAGAATCGCTCACGACGTCTTCTGCGAGATGGGGATCTTTCAGTGTACAGTAAGCAAAGCGATACAGCTCCTTATAGATGGTCTCATATAGTGCAGCAAAGGCATGGGCATCGCCTTTTTTTGCCTCTGCGACAAGTGTTGATAATCTTTGATCCATAGTAATCCTCATTTCTGAGCAACCTCATTTCATATACCGGTATTTTGTGAAATTTTCAGTCTGGAAGGTGCCTGAAAACGGATGTGATGACAGGCACCTTCCAGACTGTGTTCTATATATAAGAGAGTGTAACAGAGTGAATTGTTGCAAGAAAAAAGAAAAAATTTATGTGTGGCAGATAAAGCATACCCACTCGCCTAATGTCTCTTTGCGGAGGATATGGAAATGGTGTTCCGTCAATGCCTTTTCTACTTCGTCAGCTTTCGTATCAATGATGCCGGAGGAGATAAAGAGGGCATCCTCTTTCATGTAAGGGCGGATCACACCGGATAGGGGAATGATGACGTCAGCGAGGATATTTGCCACGACGAGGTCGTAACCATTTCCTAATTTCTCCCTCAATGTTTTGTTTTCCGGATCGGATGCGTTGGCTGCAGAAGATGCGGGCTGTCCGATATTTTTCCCGGGTGGATGGAATGTGTACGAGTGATCCTGTGCGGCATTTTGGATCAGGTCTCCTGTCACAAGCCGGAAATTTTGTTCCGGAATGTGATTGACCCGCATATTTTCCCCTGCCGCCCCGACTGCGACCGGATCGATATCAGTAGCGGCAGCATAGGAAGCTCCGAGTTTTAATGCTGCGATCGCGAGGATTCCGCTTCCGCATCCGACATCAAGGATTTTTTTGCCGGCACAGCCATAGTGCGAGAGAGCCTGAATGCAGAGTTTGGTCGTCTCGTGGGTGCCGGTGCCAAAGGCAATCCCGGGATCGATGTCGATGACGATATCTTTGTCCGGCGAATAATCTTCCTTTGGGCAGTCTTCCCATGTCGGCTTGATGATGACATTTTCTGCCGCGCGAAATGGTTTGAAAAAGGTTTTCCAGTTGTTCATCCAGTCTTTATCCTCTGTCTCAGAAAGACTGACCGTTCCTTTTCCGATGTTTGTATATTCTTTGATCTCCTGAAAAATCTGCTGCACTTGGAGCATGACTTTTTCCGGATTGCAGTTTTGCGGTTCCATATAAAAATGCACTTTTGCCGATCCGTCGTCAAATTCCGGATCTGGCAGGATGTCGACGTACATTTGCTTTTTCTCGTTTTCACTTAATGGGACATGGTCTTCGATCTCAATCCCTTCGACTCCGATTTCATCGAGCATATAACTGAGGAGGTCGACCGCCTCTGTGTGGGTATCCAG
>JAMPFC010000079.1 GCA_023664685.1 Roseburia sp.
CATGGACAATGAATATTTTAGTAAGAGTTTTGTTGTATTTGGCGCAAAGCTATCAAGAATATTTTCAGCGAACCAACCAAAACTACTATAAAAGTAAAAAAGTGAAAATGCCAAAACCCGAACTTTATGTAATTTTTACAGGAAACAAAGGGCGAAAACCCAATGAAATATCTTTGTCAAAAGAATTTTTTGATGGTGCAGATATCGACATTGAGGTAAAGGCAACGGTTATCTATGAAAGTGATACGGACGACATTATCAACCAGTACATTATTTTTTGCAAAGTATTTAATGAACAGACAAAGCAGCATGGAATGACGCAAAAAGCAGTTATGGAAACAATTAAAATATGCAAAGACCGGAATGTTTTACGAGAGTATTTGCTTAGGAAAGAAAAGGAGGTTGTAACAATTATGATGAGTTTATTTGATGAAGAACAGATTTTGAAATCATATATCAGGAGTGAAAGGCATGATGCGGATCGGGAAACTGCGAAAAGAATGATCGAAAAGGGTAAAATGTCACTGGAAGAAATCGCAGATTATGTTCCGACATTGTCACTCGACGAATTAAAGGAGATTGAAGCTGAGGTTATGCAGTTGGTCTAGTCTGCCGGCGTTAAGTCGAATCCCAACTTTCAAAAGAACATTGTAAAGGCACATGGAACCGTAAACGATAAACCATGTGCCTTTTTTGTATCCAAGATAATTAAATCTCTGACAAGTTACAACCGGTGTAGCATTGTCTATTTACAGCGGGGGTCAGCGAATGCAGATATATCCCCAATAGGCTGCGTACAGAACAAGCATACAGACGCCCTCCGCCCGGTTGACCCGGTGCTTACTCCATGTAAATACCCAGACGATCAGACTCATGGCGATGAGGATGCCGATATCGATCATATTTTCTGTGATAAATTCAATCGGGCTGATCGATGCTCCGATGCCGAGGACAAATAAAATGTTGAAGATATTTGAACCGATTACATTTCCAAGAGCCATGTCAACCTGATTTTTTCTCGCCGCTACGATCGAGGTCACAAGCTCCGGCAGGCTTGTCCCGATCGCACAGATCGTCAAACCGACCAAAGTCTGGCTCATCCCGAACGCAGTCGCTATGGTAGAAGCCGAATCAACGACGAGATCACCGCCCCATGCGATTGCCGCAGCTCCCAAAATGATAAACAGGATGCTTTTCCAGACCGGATGTATCTGGGCGTCCTCGCCTTCGATTTCCACCTTTTCCCCGGCATTTCTCGCCTTGATCGCAGACCGGATCATATATAATAAAAATAATACAAAGATGACGAGCAGGATCACACCGTCCGCCCTGCCAAGCACCATCCCGACATAACCGAGTGCAAGCAGGAGTCCGGCACAGATGACAGAAAGCGGGAAATCCTTTTTCATTGTATCCGCTTTTACTTTTAAAGGTGTAAAAAGGGCGCATACTCCACATACTACCATAAGGTTAAAAATATTTGAGCCGATTGCGTTACTGACCGCCAGTGAGTTTTCGCCGGATAGGGAGGCAGTGATGCTCACCGAGCACTCGGGAAGGCTTGTCCCCATCGCAACGATGGTCATGCCGATGATCAGGGATGGCACACGCAGCATTGTGGCAATGCTGGCACTTCCCTCTACAAAAAAGTCCGCTCCCTTGATCAGCAGGACAAAACCTACGATCAAAATTAAAAATGTTAAAATCAGAGATAAATTCATTTACGTCCTCCATATGATGGTATTTGTCAGCCCAACGACGCCGCCCTGAACTAGTCCGGTGGTGTCAGCAAACTGTCGCAGTTGACAGGATTCGTATTCCTGTTATAATTCTATTAGATAAGCGTAGGATTGTCAATATCCGCACGAAAGGAAAGGAGAAAGAGCAATGCCTTATTATTATACGTATTTTGATCCAACTTATATACTGGTCGTCGTGGGAATCCTGATCAGTATGATTGCTTCGGCAAATGTAAACGGGAGTTTTCGGAAATACAGCAGAATGTTGAACCAGAGAGGGATCCGTGCCGAGCAGGCGGCGGAGATGATCCTGAAAAATGCCGGTATTTATGATGTGAGAGTAGAGCGTATCAGCGGGAATCTGACGGATCATTATGATCCCCGGTCAAAGATACTGAGGCTATCGGATACCGTCTATGGTTCGTCCTCCGTGTCAGCGATCGGCGTCGCTGCGCATGAGTGCGGCCATGCGATCCAACATGCAAAAGGCTATGTGCCTTTGACGATTCGCGGTGCGATCGTTCCTGTCGTAAATTTTGCCTCAAGGCTTTCTATGCCCCTGATCCTCATCGGGCTTATCATTGGCTACACACAGCTTGCACATATCGGAATCCTTCTATTTTCCCTTGTGCTTGTCTTTCAGCTCGTCACCCTGCCGGTTGAATTTAATGCCTCCAGACGGGCGCTTTATATACTCGAGGATTCCAGTATTTTGCTTAACAACGAAAACACAGCGGCAAGGCGTGTTCTCCGCGCCGCTGCACTCACTTATGTAGCATCTGCGTTAGCGACCGCATTGCAGCTCTTCCGTCTGGTTCTTCTTGTGAACCGGAGACGGGACTGAATCGCTCGTTATTGCGGACATATCGGCATTCAAATCAACCCCGCCTAATACAGCTCCTCGAAATTCTATATTTAGAAATAATATCAGGGGACAGAAGAAAAGGTCATCAAAAAACGTTCAAAACAAGTGCAAGCAAGCTTGCGAAAAGTTTTTCACTGTTTTTTGATGACCTTTCTCTATCTATCTTGAAAGTATTTTATATAAATATCTTATGCAGTGTGCGTTTCTCAGCCGCACTTCTACCCCACGATCCGCCTTGCACAATACGGTGTTCGATACCCGATGTTGCTCGTCGTGATTCCGGTGCTTGGGTTACTTGCATGAACGACGCGCCCGCCGCCGATACAGATCGCAACATGGTTAATATGACCATTTCTCGCATAGAAAATCAAATCTCCGGCTCTTGCACTGGATACGCTGATCTTCTTTCCGACGCCAGCCTGTTCGCCGGATGTTCTCGGAAGGCTGATGCCGAATTTGCGGAAGACTGCCTGTGAAAATCCGGAGCAGTCTGTACCATTTGTCAGACTTGAACCGCCATACACGTATGGATTTCCGACAAACTGAAGGGCATAGGATGCGATGGAAGAACCATCTCCGCTTCCGACTACATCGCCGGAGTTGGAACTGCTTTCTTCACTGCTTCCTCCATTTCCGGAAGATTTGTTGGAAGAGCTTGACTTCCCGGAACTTCCTGATTTACTAGAGGAGCTTTTGTGCGAACTGCTCGAACTCTTGTGGCTCGAACTGCTTCCAGAGTTGCTCGAACTCTGACTGGAACTGCTCGACTGCGCCGGCTGCTGTGGAAGAGCTGCCTGTGCCGCTGCCGCTTCTGCCGCCGCTTTCTTTCTCGCCTCTTCTCGTTCCTCCTCAATGGAAACTGCTTTTTTAAATTTAACGGTGATTTTGACGTATTCTTTGGAGACAAATCCCTTTGTATCGCCATCGACCATGATCTTAACCCATTCTTTGTCTTCCCGGAGAACCTCAAAACTCTCCTCGCCGGAAACCAATGTCAGGACAGCGCAGTCCGTATTTTTTGCCTCACGCACTTTCAGGGTTTCTGTATTTACGGTCGCAATTTTTGTACCAAATTTATCAACAAGCTTTTCGGCGCTGAAGCCGATCGCAAGATAATCGGATTTGATATAACCCTCGACATGGCCAGAGCGGATCTTAACCCAGTCGCCCACTTTATCTTTAATCTTCGCCGCACTTCCCCGGTAGAGTTTTCCCACCACTTTACTGTCCGTGTTTGGCTTTTTGCGGACATTTACATAATCAGCGGCGATGGAAATTCCCGTCTTATCGTACTCGGATTTTGGCTTCGGTGTAGCCTCCGGCGCTTCCGTCGGTGCCGGAGCATCCGCAGATGCGTCCGCATTGACTGCCCCATCCGATACCGGCGCCGCATTGGGATCTGCCGCGGCGTCTCCGCCGGTGGATGGGTCATCCGGAAATGCCACGATCGCTTCCGGATCCGAAGCCGCTCCCGCCGACTGAGCGTCCACATACTGCTGTAATGTATAGGACATCCCCGCCAATTCGGTTTCTCTACACATCGTAGTTGTCGATGATGTTATGTAATTTCCTAATACTCCCACAGACAAAACAATGCCTGCGCCGAGGAATACTTTTAAGATTGTTCCTTTCCGCATGTTATTCCCTCCAAAATGTACTTCCATATAAATCGCAAACTGTCATTTGTTGACATCTATTTTTTAAGAAAATGTTACAAAATTATTACACTCATAATCCAAGTATAACAACTTGGCACTGTATTGTCAAGGAAATTAGCCAGATATCCCCTTCCAAAATATAGAATATTTTTTTCGTCTCCCTATTTTTCAACAATCGCTTCTATCTCGATCAGGACGTCTTTGGGAAGCCTCGCCACCTCCACGCAGGAACGCGCCGGAAACTCCGTCGTAAAATATTTCGCATAAATTTCATTTACTTTTGCAAAATCATCCATGTTTTTGATGAAAACCGTTGTTTTTATTGTATTTTCAATTTTGGCGCCGGATGCTTTGATGAGCGCAGAAAGATTCCCGAGAGCCTGCTCCGCCTGTTCTTCAATCCCGCCGGTCACAAGTTCGCCAGTGGCGGGAACGATCGGGATCACTCCGGATGTAAAAATAAGTCCGTTCACTTCGATTGCCTGAGAATATGGCCCGATTGCTGCGGGAGCGTCTTTCGTCGAAATAATTTTTTTCATGATTTCACCTGAATCCTTTCTTTTATAATGATTTTCCTACATATAATTATAATCTATTTTCAAAATATGACAATAGGAATTAAACAATTTACTGGTATTTCTTGCAAATATTTTGTATAATAGTGATATCAGCCAATCAGATCAGAAATCATATCCTGTAAATAAATGGAAAGGCATGGTGGTATTTATGAAAAAAATCATTACGATAAGCAGACAGTACGGAAGCGGAGGGCGTGAAATCGGGAAAAAACTTTCGGAGCAGCTTGGGATTCCTTTTTTTGATAATGAGATCATATCCAGAGCAGCAAAGGAAAGCGGTTTTTCGGAATCGGCGTTTGAAACGGTGGAAGATAAGGCGACAAACAGCCTCCTTTATTCGATCGCTATGGGGATGAATGTATTTACAAATCAGGACGTGGGCTTTGCAGGGCTGTCCTTAGACGACAGAATTTTCCTTGCACAGTCAAATGTAATCCGGAAAGTAGCAGACGAAGGCCCTTGCATCATCGTGGGCAGATGCGCCGACTATATTTTGAAAGACCTTGACAATGTGATCAATATTTTTATCGCAGCCGATCTTGATTTTCGGATCAAGCGCTCGATCGAAGTCGACCAGATTGCGCCGGAGCATGCGGCGGAGGCGGTATCGAAAAAAGATAAGAGCCGGGGAAATTATTATCGGTATCATGCCGGAGAGCGCTGGGACAATCTTTTCAATTATGACCTGACGCTAAGAAGCGACCTGATCGGCATCGACAAGACGGTGGAATGCATCAAAAACTATGTGGAGTCTGTCAACTAAAAAAGCTCGGCAGTGGGTAATCGAATCACTACTCACTGCCGATTTTTTTATCTACATTTTTTCTATATATACCAAGTTGCGAAGCAACTTGCAAATAAGCTTGTCAAAACTTATTTAACTTAATTTCCCCAAATCCTTGCTGCCTCAAGGAACGCATAGAACGATGGTTTCGGATCTCGGATCGAACTGCCAAACAGCAATGGGGAAGACTGACTGCGCCATGAACATGCATCATAAAGTCCCCAAAGCGTTACACCGGTGACGCCTTTTTGTCCTTTTGCTAGGGCGTTTTTGTGCTTTGTGATGATACACTCCATCATCTCTTTTGCAAAAGCAGCCTGATCATTATTATCCTGACCTTTATCTTTGTAGTCCCAGTTGCCATTTGTTTCACCAAAATTGATTGTCATATCTAATTCCGTAATCTGCACCTCAAGACCGGTAGCAAGGAATTTTTCCAATGCATTTCCATAAGCTGCAACTGTCGGATGATCGTCGGAATCCACGTGGCTCTGCATACCGATACCGCCACATATATTTACTGGATTTCCGGCTTTGTCGGTTTCGCCTTCGTTGATATAATTGACGAGCTGTATCATTTCAGATACTTCATCGTATGTGTTGTAATCGTTATTGAACAAAGTTACTTTATCCTCGATTCCATACTCTTCCAAAACATCATAGGCAAATTCAAATGCCTTCTTGACATAAGTCGGCTTCATTTTAAGATCCTCATATACGCTGACCCATGAAAGAGATGTCGGGCCATTTAAGCGGTGCAGGTATTCATTTACCACATCCCATGCGTAGACAAGGCTTCCCGCTTCGCCAGTCAGTTCAATTTCTTTATCAAGTACATGCTTCATGACTGTCCGGACAAAAAACTCAAGTCTGGCATTCATTATGTCTGGCTTAGTTGCCGTGGAACCACTGTAATTTTCTGCAAAAAACCATGATGGCGTCTGCTGATGCCACAACAATGTGTGGGCGCGCATCTTAATTCCATTGTTTTTGCAAAATTCCAATGTTTTGTCAATCGTATCAAAGTTTAATTTTGGTACACTTTCTTCGGTATAATTGTCTGGAATGAAATAGTTATAAGTGGAACTCTTAGCCTGCTCTTTCGTAATTTTTGTAAAGCTGCTGCCAAGAACAGCATCCGGTTTCATCTCATTTTCCAGTGTGATACTATTAAACTGTTTTTTGATGAATGCGACCGTAGCTGTGTCGATCAACTGGTTGCTCTTATTCCCATAACCATAGTAATTTGCACAAGTTCCCATATAAGGGAAAATATCCTTGTATGTCTCCAAAATACTTTCCGTCACTTCTACTGGCTGTTTGCCTTTCGTCGTCTGCGTAATGACTACCTCGTCCAAATAGAAATTCGCAGTGGCACTCCCCGGCAACTCAAAGTAAATACTGAAATCCGAAAAGCTTTCCGGAACTGTGACGGTTCCCTCGAGTTTCGTCCATACATTCGGTGCTACGTTTGTTACACTGGCAATCTTAGGATAACTTTTATTCGTTTCTGCTGAGCATTTTATCTCAATGTTTTTTTCGGCCGTATGTTTTAACCATGCAGTGACAGAGTACGTAGCCCCCGGGACAGCATCACTTGTCATATTGATTTCAGCCCCTTGCCATGCCTCAGTTCGTCCTGTTACATAAATGCACTTTCCAGAATATCCGCTATCTGACGATGTGATCTTCACCTGTCCGCCTCTTCCGACAAAGCCATCCGTCCCTGTCTCAAACGCCGCGTTTTTATATACGACCGGGGTAAAATCGCCAGAAGGATTTCCGGACGTGGAAGGGTTTCCAGATTCAGAGGGGTCTCCTGTGTCGGATGGGTCTCCAGAATCCGATGAAGTACCGGAATCTGTCGCCGGAGGCGTCGTCTGTGAACCAGTCGGTTCGGAGGATGCCGGCGATGTAATCTGTGGCTCTTCTTCCGATATGGATGGTGTCTGTGAAGTCACTGGCACTTGACGTTTTTTCACAGTAACTTTAATCGTTCCAAGTTTTTTGGTCTTTTTCTGGTAACGCTCTTTTACGGTGACTTTTGCTGTTCCGACACGAACCGCACGAATCACGCCCTTTTTTGTCACCGTGATCTTTTTGTTGGATGCCTTAAATGTGTAGACAGCCTTTTTCTTCTTTCCGGTAATTTTTATTGTCGTTTTCTTTCCGACCTCCAGATTTACTTTTTTCGTCTTTAATTTCGTTTTCTTTGCGGCCTGTGAATCCGCCCCATTTGCAAATGCCCCTCCGATACACGAACTGAACATGGCAAACAGCAGCGTCATCGTAATAACCCGCTTTTTGCTTCGATTCCCCATAGGTGTACTCTCCTTTCGGTTTATCATATTTTTTGCACACGCTTTTTGTGCATCTCAAGTTGCGATAGCAACTTGCAATGGCTCAGCTTTGCTGAGACTATTTTATCATGGATCATTATTAAAAAATGATATTTTTACCTACATAATATCATACCACGAATCCGCTCAAACGACCATGATATATTCCGAAATGAATTTGAACTATCTGGCATTTTGGAATCTTCAGCAATTCTTATTTAGCCAATAAATTCTTTTTCTTTCCCACTTAATTTATTGCTCACTTTATCGCTCAAAATATCGCTCATTTTATCGCTCACTTTTTGACTATCAACAATATTTATAATATGTGCCTGTGCAGTTGACAAGGGCTAATTTTTGCTCTGTTATATTCGTATAATATAAATATTTTTTAGCATATCAAAAAACTGCCGCCCACGAATCTTCCTCGTGAAAGCGACAGCTTTTTTCTGCTATGCGTAAAAATCCTTTATTAGTTTAATACCTTTGTCATCGTTCCGTTGTTGATGTCGATCGCCATCTGCATGAACTTCTTGTAGTACTCTGCCTGTGCAGCATTTTTCGATTCATCGTAGTTACGGATCGTAAGCTCGGTGAACTGGACTTCAAGTCCGAGGTCATGGAACATAAATACCGCATTCGGGATGCTTTGTGCAACTGCCTTATTGCTTGTCTGGAGCAGGCTGTCTGCCAATTTGTCGGCACCATTTCCTACCTGCCCGATATAACACTGCATTCCGACACCATCGATCAGGTTGCCCATGTTGTTCTGCTGGCCAAATGCTTGGATGCTTTGTACCAGAGCGCAGATCGCATTCCTTTTGCTCGACTGGAAGCAGTTAAAATCATTATAGAACAGTTTGACATTGATATCTCTGTCCGGATACATCTCCTTCAATGCATTCACTGCCTGACGTCCATAGAGGAATGAATACTCGACATAATCTTTGCCGATCGTATCATAGAACAGATTGTCCTTGATCTGTATCCTGCGGTCATCGTTTGCTTCATACCCGCCTGAACCAGTCTCGATCGCCTCATTTACCAGATCCCATGTGTGGATCGTTCCCGGATATTTCTGCTCAAAATAAGCGATACACTGGGTAATGAAGCTTTCCAGACGCTTCAACATAACTTCCCTGCTTGCCAGAGGTTTTGAAACATCATAATCTTCATGGAAGAAATAAGCGCAATTCGTATCCATTGCGGTATCACAGATGATCGTATGTCCGCGGACTCCGATTCCATTCTCGTATGCCCATTTGACCACCTCTTCGCCGGCGGTGTTTTCTTTCAGGACAGGCATACCGTCTTCACTTACTTTTGTTGCATCCGCATCAAGAAGCGAATACATTTTCAGGTCATTATCCACGGTAAGACTGGAGAAGTGTTTATCAATAATGCCTTTGTAATGAGTGTTTCCGAAAGTAGCGTTTCCAACGACTGCCCCAAACGAAAAACCATATTTGCTTTCTGTGTTCGTGTAAATAGGGTCAAGTGCCAGTGTCTCGGTGCTGTCGTATACCTTATCTGAATATACTTCCTTGATCTTCAGGTTTTTGACAAAGAAATCATCATATACATCTTTTCCTTCACCCTCGCCATACCAGTTAATGACTAACCAATGTTTGGCATAGTCCATACCGGCGACATTATATTCAAAATCCAGATTGACCCAGTTTCCGGAAGTTACTGTGGTGTTCTGGTTTTTAACCGGATAATTTCCCGGATCAGAACCGTCCGCATACTCATAAGACATCTCCAGATCCATCCGTACGCGATCCTTGTCTTTTGTTTTATGCGTTACATCGATCGATACGATATAATCCTTATCCGGATCTTTGACATAATCCGTAATATCAATCTGGATTCCATGCCAGTTATTCTTACGTCCAGATACTTGAACAGCCGGCTCGCCGCCCTGATCTTCTTCCGTAAATGACTTGCTGTCAACAACTTTTACTGTTTGGTTCGCCATATTGGACGCAGCAGTGCGGGAAACAAACTCAATCGCTGTTTGTTTTGTGACAAGATTTGCGTCTGGGCCGGACTCCAGAGTGAGAAGCGATTTGACAGTCTGTCCCGAAGTTCCAAGCGGATCCGGAGTTGTCTCTGCCTCGTCTTCCGCAGCGGATGCGTCATCCCCGGCAGCCAGATATGAAGATGTCTTCGCTGTCTGGAGGCTCTGGGCGGTCTCCGCATTAAAGAGTTCGCTGAGCGCTTTGATGGCTTCTTTCGGTTCATACCATTTGGTAATAATGCCCGAATATGGGCCATACTGATTATAATCATATCCGGTTTTCAGGTTTGGATTATCCCGCATCCCCCATATCGTGATGTTACTGATGATCGGGTTTTGGATACTGCTCGTGTTGGTGATACGTTTTACGCCCGGACTTGGGGCAGGGTCGTACTTTGTGATGGTTGGGCCGCTTGGCGGGATATTTCCCTGATCCGAGTTGTCGGGTGGCGTCGTCGAACCATCTTCTGACGGAGCCGCTGTCACCGGAGCTGCGGTCGGTGCCGTCGATACGGAAGGCGTATCCGATGTGACCGGTGTAGCTGTTCCTTTTACTTTCACTTTTACTTTCAGTGATGTTGCCTTTTTCTTTCCTTTCAGGGTCAGCTTTGCTGTGACCGTAGCTGTCCCTGCCTTTTTGCCGGTGATGGTAAAAGCAGTCTTTCCGTTTTTCTTTACGGAAGCGGTCTTTGCCTTATTGCTCTTTACCGTAAGTTTTTTAACCTGTTTTGCCTTTACGTTTTTGATCTTGACTTTTTTGGATTTTTTGACTGACACGGTCACAGTCTTTGTACTCAGTTTTGGCTTTTTTGCCGCCTGTGAATCCGGAGCGGCGACGCCTGCCACTGAGACAGTGAGGACAAGTGCCAGTACCTTTGCTGCTGCACGTTTTGCCTTTTTGTGCATATGCGCTACCTCCTTTTTTGATATTTCCTGCGCACCTCTCTGTTCCGCAAGGAGAGATATTTGTTAAAAAAAGGTGCAAACGCATGCGAATGCACCTTTTTTGTTATCTGCCCCAAATCAGCGGGACAGGTTGGTTTTACCGATTAAATTGCTTGTTTCTTACTCTGCTGCCGGTAATTTAGCAAGTAATTTTACATTTGTGATTCCGAAAGAATAAGCATCTTTAACACGTAACATAAGAGTGATTTTTCCTGATGACGGAATTGGCTTATCTGCTGGCAACTTACTAAAATCAAATGGTACAGTTACAGTGGCCGGTGTTCCCTGATGGATAGATCCGTCATAAGAGCCAAATTCACCGATTGATGCATTTCCATATAAATTTTTGTTGCTTTCGGGATAATTATATGGATTTAACAACGCTATAACATACTTGTTAAGCCCGGCTGTTCCACCCTTACCATTATCATGATCTGCTTCCTCGGAACTCAAATCAAGCTGAACTCCAGCATAATCGGAAATCTTTTTCCCTTCTGGTAACGTAAGTTCTATAGCAACCGCATCATCAAATTTACCGCTAACTGCAGTTACTACAGCTTTACCACTGCTAACGGTCACAGTCTTAGTAGAACCGGTAGCCATTGTAGTATTTGCCGCTGTCAGTGTAATCGGGAAATCTTTCAGAGCTTCTTTTGTCACAGTGATTTCTGCTTTAGCAGTAGCTTCTTTTCCCTTGGTTGTTGTAACTTTGGCTGAAATCTCTGCTTTTCCTGATTCTACAGCCGCTACAATGGCTTTTGTATCATCTGATGCATCTTTTGTTACAGTAGCAACTGTATCGTCGGAAGAAGTCCACACTACGCTTTGGATATCACCTACCAAGCGTGTATTCGGTAATGTAACTTCTGCAATGGTATTTTCGCCTTCAGCGATACTTCCGTTTTTAAAAGCAACCTTTGGTTCCGGATTCAGTTTATCAAGGTTATCAATCTTAGTTCCCTTAGTTGCGTTTCCATCATTTATCGTTTTACCTGTCGTTGAGTATACTTTGATGTTGCTGAGTTTATATTCTGTATTTTCACTATTCTCCATTCCATCTATATTCATATGCACAGTGAAACGAAGCGTATCCGTATACTCGATGTCTTCTAACTCAGTTACGGAAAAATCAACTGTTTCGGAATGAACCCCCGTCATTTTTGCACCATAACTAGCACTTTGGAAAAGTCTCTTTACACCATAATATCCTTCTGGTCTGTGTTTGTCTCCATCATATTCTGGGCCGGCACTGATATCAAGCTCTTCTGGAAAACCTCCGATTGCTTCAGGATCCGGATTTCCTACCACAAGGTTTGATGTTTTATAGTCAAGATCACCAGAGATTCCCTCGATATCATAAGTGATCTTTTTGATATCTGCGATCGAACTGCCACTTGGAGCCTTTACATCAAAGTAAAGATAAACTCCACCATACTTTGCATTGCTGTTCAGAATCAGATCTGCACTGCCATCCGTAACTTCAAAGAAAGTTACTTGTGAAGCATTTTTTCCGCCGAGCTGAATGTTCTTGATGGCTACTGCTTCACTCTCTACAGCTGGTGCCTGTGTCTGGATAGGCGGTGGGGTTGTTTGGGTCTGTCCGCCGTCACCCTGTCCACCGCCTTGACCGCCATTTCCTGCCGGTGTTGTGGTTGCGGCTGATGTCGGGGCAGCTGTTGGTGCTGTCGTAGGTGCAGCTGTAGCCGGTGTTGCATTCTTAACTTTTACTTTCAAAGTCAGCTTTGCTGCTTTTTTCTGTCCTTTCAGAGTAACAGAAACCGTGACTTTTGCACTTCCTTTTTTCTTTCCTGTCACTTTGACAGCTGTCTTGCCAGATGCCTTTGCTGTAGCGATCTTTTTCTTGTCAACTTTTACGGAAAGTTTCTTTACATCCTTTTTCTTAGCGTTTTTCTTTCCAATCTTGATCGTTACCTTTTTGCTCTTTCCTTTCACAACCGTTACGGATTTTGCAGAAAGCTTTGCTTTCTTCGCTGCGTCTGCGTCCG
>JAMPFC010000007.1 GCA_023664685.1 Roseburia sp.
CGCTACTTCCTCTGCCAGATCTGCCATGCGCAGCACATCCTGACGCCAAGTAGGGACATGTACCAGTTTCTTTTCCCTGTCTACCGGAAGATCAACCATTTCAAAATAGCTTATCATCTCGTCCTCGCTGATCTCTGTTCCCAAAAGCGCATTGATCCGGTCTGCATCATAAGCCACCGTTTTTTCCTCACGCTTCACCGGATAGACATCCACACATCCTCCGATCACCGTTCCGGCGCCAAGCTCTTCGATCAACTGACAGGCACGGTTCATCGCCTCCATCGTCGTATTCGGATCCAGTCCTTTTTCAAACTTTGCCTGCGCATCGGTACGCATACCAAGTTTTTTACCGGAAAGACGGATATTGGTTCCGTCAAAACAAGCCGCCTCAAAGAGCATCGTTTTTACATCATCCGTGATCTTTGAATTTTCTCCACCCATGATCCCGGCAATTCCCACTGCCTTCTCACCATCGCAGATCATAAGAACGGAGTCATCCATTTCTCGTTCCTGACCATCTAATGTCGTAAATTTCTCTCCGTTTGCCGCATTTCTCACCACGATCTTTCTTCCGGAGATCGTATCTAAATCATATGCATGCATCGGCTGGGAATATTCTTCCATCACATAGTTTGTGATATCTACGATATTATTGATCGGACGGATTCCGCATGCCGCAAGCCTTCTCTGCATCCACTCTGGCGAAGGTGCGATCCGGATATCTTTGACTACTCTCGCCACATAACGGGAACAAAGCTCCGTATTGTCAATCTGCACTGAAATATAATCCTCCGCTTTTTCCTCATTTCCTACTTCGGAAATAACCGGCGGGCAAAATGGCTTGCGAAATGTCGCTGCCGCCTCTCTGGCAATCCCGATTACGCCAAAACAATCCACACGGTTTGACGTCACCTCATATTCAAAATTAGCATCTCTGAGACCAAGAAGCTCGATGGCATCACTGCCAACCGGCGCCTCCTTATATTCCTCATTGTCGCTGAGGATATAAATTCCATTTTCCGGTGCATCCGGATAAAAATCTCTGGATGAGCCGAGTTCTTCGATGGAACACATCATACCGCACGATTCCACACCGCGAAGCTTTCCCTTTTTGATCTTGATTCCGCCGGGTGTCTTAGAACCATCATGCCCGCCTGCCACACGTCCGCCATCAAGGACGACCGGAACCTTCTGACCTTCTTTTACATTGGAGGCGCCCGTCACGATCTGCACCTGCGTCCCCTTCTCGTCCACAGCCACTTGGCACACCACGAGCTTATCTGCATCCGGATGCTTCTCGATCTTCTCTATTTTCCCGACAATGATCTGATCCAGATCAGCGTCAAATTTTTCATATCCCTCTACCTTTGTGCCGGAAAGTGTCATGGCGTCCATGTACTCTTTTTCCGTACAATCCAGTTCAGGAACATATGCTTTTATCCATGATAATGGTGTATTCATCTCTTTCCCTCATTTCTGCGCAGTCTTTGCGCACTTATTTAAAATTGCTCCAGAAAACGCTTATCATTTTCATAAAGCAGTCTCATATCATCAATTTCATACTTCAAAAGTGCGATCCGCTCGAGGCCGACGCCGAAAGCAAATCCCGTATATTCCTCTGGGTCGATCTTGCTCATCTCAAGGACATGCGGGTGAACCATACCACATCCGAGAATCTCGATCCAGCCCTCTCCTTTACAAAAACGGCATCCTTTTCCTCCGCATTTAAAACAGGTCACATCCATTTCTGCACTTGGCTCTGTAAATGGGAAGTGGTGGGGACGGAATTTCACCTTTGTATCCTCGCCAAAAAGTCCTTTGGCAAATTCTTCCAGTGTTCCCTTCAAATCCGCAAATGTTATGTTTTTGTCGATCACAAGCCCTTCAATCTGGTGAAACGACGGAGAATGTGTCGCATCGACTTCATCGGAGCGGAATACTCTTCCCGGCGCGATCATCCGGATTGGAAGTTTCCCCTCCTCCATGACACGCACTTGAACCGATGAGGTCTGCGTCCTCAAAAGGAATTTATCATTGATGTAAAAAGTATCCTGCTCATCCTTTGCCGGATGGTTTGCCGGTATGTTCAACGCCTCAAAGTTATAATAATCGTATTCGACCTCCGGGCCTTCGACTACTTCATATCCCAGACCGACAAAAATCCTTTCCACTTCTTCAAGCGCAATCGTATTTGGATGACGGTGTCCGAGATTTGGTTTCTTTCCCGGCAAGGTGACGTCGATTACCTCCGCCTTCATCTTCTCCTCACGGAGTGCCTTTGCAAAAGCAGCCTTCTTCTGCTCCAGTCTGCTCTCGATATCTTTTCTCGCCTCGTTCACAAGCTGCCCGACTTTTGGCCGATCCTCCGGCGCCACATCCTTCATGGATTTGAGAACACTCGTGAGTTCACCCTTCTTTCCCAGAAAAGCCACACGGATTTCATTTAATTTATCCAGTTCTTCCGATTTTTCAATCTGGGATAAGGCCTCCTGCATGATTTTTTCCAATTTTTCTTTCATGATCTTTCTCATTCCTTTCGCATACACGATTTTTGTCAGGGGATGAACCTGCAACACAGCATATTTTTCTGCAAAAAGAGTCCATCCCCTCAGATATGTACTCCATATCGGTAAGGGACGGACTCTCTCCGCGGTACCACCCTGATTCCTATCATTATCATAACATATAATAGACTCTCATTGTCGCTTAACGCGCAGCCACGTCACTTCCTACGATCCGCCCTGAAAACAGAGCTTTTTTCAAAAGTGAAACTCCAGTGTGAATTTCAGCAGCTAAAGGAACCTGACAGGACTCTCAGCCGGTGATCCTGTCTCTCTGAAGGAAAATAACTGCCTGCGGGAATATCCCTGCACCTTCATCGTCTTTCAAAATTTGGCTTTATACTATCACAAAAATGGGGGATGTGTCAATGGTTTTTTCGCCACTATTACAGAAATTGCAAATGTCAAGTTTTTCTGCACATTTAGGATAATATTTTTTGATTTACCTAAAATATGCTAAAAATATGCAGTTATTTGGATTTTTTAATTAGCAGGTATGTCTATATAATATTTAATATATATTTAGGGTATGTATTAAAAAAAGGCTGTCCTGTGTCAGCTTTTCAAACAATATTAAATTGTACCGCCTCTACATAGCCACCCTCCGTTGTTCATCTTGGAACACTTCTTCTGCACTCCTCCATCCAAACAGCTTACGTGGGTACTGGTTGATCCAATGCTCCAATTTCTTTATCTCATGTTGTGGTACGCTGTCAAAACTTCCGCCCTTTGGATAGAACCTGCGAACCAGTTTATTATTGTTTTCATTAGAACCACGTTCACTACTGCAATATGGATGACAATAATACACCTTAGTACGCTTCTTCTTATTTCTCCTCGAACGCTCCATCCCCTGCCAGTCTGAAAACTCTGATCCATTATCCACCGTAATTGTCTTAAACATCTCCCGGAATCCTCTCTCGGTGAATTTTCTTTCCAGTTTATCCAAGATGCGGACTACCTCCGCCATTGTATGTTCGTTTAGCATCTCAATAATCTCTACCCTTGTTTTTCTTTCTGTAAGAACCAGAAAGGATTTCTTGGATTTTCCCTGCCCGCCAACAACCGTATCCATTTCCCAATTTCCTAACTCCTCACGTTTTAGTATTTCCACCGGTCTTTCCTCTATACTTGTACCTACACTTAAACGTTTCTGCACCCTGCGCTTTTTCTTTCCCTTTTTCTTCGCCACACGGTATGGACAATCCATCATGGTAAGATTAAGAAATACCCCACCCTTAATATAATTGTACAGTGTCGTCAGACAGATCTTAGTATCAAACTTCAATCCTTTTCTTTTTATCTCTGCAAGTGCAACCGCCGGAGAGTTCTTTTCATCCCCAACTGTTTTTTCCACATATTTTACAAACTTATAATCACAGCCAACTTTCAGGGGACGTCCTTTTCTCCCTTTATTTTCATTTGCTTTCGCTTGTGCCAAATCTGGACTGTAGATTTCACTTTCCGTCCAGTCAGAATTTCTTTTTATTGTTTTTCCACGTTTCAATTCCCGATAAATACTGCTATGATGAAAACCAAGCAGATCAGCAATCTCCTGCGGTTTATGTCCTGCCCTGAGCAACGTTTCAATTCTAAGACGATCTTCCCATTTGATTGTTTTGTAAGCCTTCTCTTCTGTCACTTTAACTAAACCTCCTTAAAACAGCAATGGCGGAGAACCCTCTCTCCGCCAAAACCTGTTACACTTCGTTTCGTTTATCTTTTTTCACTAGATAACACGATTTCAATTATACCTTCAGAGGCACCCCGGGCAGTAAAAGTTACATTTGCTGCTTTTCGATAGCCTTCTGGCACAGATATTTCAATAACTTTATATGTTTTTCCAATAACATATTCTTCAAATTCAAACAAACTATACGTACTGTTTTTAGATGGAGAACTGCTTCTACATACCTCATTACCATTTTCATCTACAACCATTATTGCCGAACCCGAAATACCTTCTCCAGTAGTATTATCAGTTCTTGTGATTCTTAATATTACATTCTCCGTTTTCCAGTTTTCTATAACCGATAAAGATTTTGAACTAAAGATTGCAACCCATGTGTTAGTTTTTTCGCAATACGCAATCGCTCCACATTGCCAATGGCTATCTATCATATTTCCATAATGCCCAGAAGAATTTTTCCATGCTTCTATTGCGGATATTGGATAGGTTGAACCTTTATACAAATTTTCACCTTCTGGCGGATTACCTATACTTATTCCATATAAACAGAAATATTCATCTGCTCGCTCATCCATGTTATGATGATAATCAAACCCATCTTTACTACCTCGAAGAGATGCGAATCTCCACAGCTCCTCCGACCATTCCAACTCCTTTTTCCCTACTTTTTTTCTTTCCTCATTTTGAAGTTCAAATGCCTCTTGGGCCTTCTGCTTTTCACTTCCCCCAATGTCTGTATTGAACCAAAGCGTACTCACCTTCATCTTCCCAGATGTCAGCTTTCTTTTTACTTTTACATTGATCATTACACTGCCAATCTTTTTTCCCGTAACTTTTACACAGTACTTTTTACCACCGTTTGCCTTTGCCACCCTCACATTAGCAACCGATTTATTACTGGTCTTTGCTGTTACTTTTTTTAACGTGCCTTTTCCTTTTTGTTTCTTTTTTATTGTATAAATCGTTTTAGTTTTTCCTTTCTGTATCTCTGGAGCAATCCGTATCGTTTTTGCATCACAGCTAACCGTTCCCATAAATGCCAACAGTGTTCCTGCCATCAATAAAAAGAATAAATTTTTGATCCGCCTTTTCATCTCAATCACTCCTTTACTTATATTATATAACTATTATATATTATATAATGATTATTGTCAATAGTATTCTGCCATCTTTTTTGACAAATTGTCTCTTACATACATGTTGCAGAAGTTTAAACATTATAACATAATTTCTTAAAAGCTTATGTCGAATCTTGTCGAAAAATATTGATTTTCTTTATCCTTAAATCATAGACATTTCACGATACTTTAAATAGCCTCTGAAAGAAAATCTTCCAGAGACTATAATATCTGCCTTGTTATGTTACAGGTCACAAATGACCTACTCCCTTTTTTCGATATTGATCCCAGTGCTGTCCATGCTGATCAGCAGCGCACAGTAATCAAGCATAGCTTGAAAGAACACCTGTGATATCCTGCATCCCTTTTCTTCCGCCACTTCTTCCAACTGCTTTTTCTGTCCGTCCTCGATATAAACAGTCAGTAGTGATTTCCGCTCAATGTAGTCCGGATCGCTCCGCTGGGTAAGCAGTATCCGGGGATCTATCCTCTTCTCACCCTCCATAAAGTTCCGGATCGCCCGCCTTGTAAAAACAACCTTGCTGATCTCCTCTCTGTCCGAAAGGTAGTTGACCAGTTCAAAAACTTCTCCTGATACATAGCCTGAAAAAAGTTTTTTTGCCATAACCATACCTCATCTTTTCTGGAGGTCATTTGTGACCCCCTATCAAATTTTCTATCTGCCTTATATAAAAATGATATTTTTCTTCTGCTGATTCGTCAAGTAAAATTTTACTTTCTTCCAGATCTTTTATGATCCCTGCGATATCTTCCTGAAACATTTCCGGCGTGAGCTGTCTTGTTTTGACAGAAGTCTTTTTATAATTCTTTACGTCTCCAGAACGGATATTTGTATTTTCAGATGCTTTGGCAAGCTTCTCCTGCTCGTCCTTGTTCAGAGCTTCCACTGCTTTTTCAGCCACGCTTACGGAAACCTTATTATTCAAAAGGGCATCCTTCAGGGCATCACTCCCCTGCTTGTCCACTTTCTCATATTTGTTGATCTGTCCTCTGGATAACCCGGTAGTCTTAGTAAGGATATCCCTCGTCGTCTGCCCTTTGATCTGGATCCTGCTTTCTTCTCCATCCTCATCTGAACCATCAATATATTCAATCCCTTTTTCCCGGAGTTCCTCGATGATGCTCTTCCATTCTTGGATTTCGATATACATATCACCGTCTGTATATTTTCTTGCCTCTTTATTTGTGATGATGATCGCATATCTTTCCTTATTCTCTTCGGAGAGCGGCAGCTTGATCAGTTCCGTACCCTTCTCCACACATGGGATCAGGGTATCCTCCGTCCAGTCAGAAACTTCTTTGTCTGCGATCAGCCGGTCAATGGCTGCCAGTCTGCGTTCTCCGCCCAAGAGCAGATACCTTCCATCCGGTTTCCTGCTCACATGCAATGGTTCTACCAGAGTAAAATCCCGAATCGAATTTGCTAGTGATGCAATTCCTTTGATACTGTATTTGTTGTTTGGGTTTTTATCGATCAGGGTTCTTGGAACTTGGATCGTCTTAGCAGCCACTTGGTTCTTGGATACTTCTGAAAGCAGTCCCGCACCAACCTGCACTCCTCCTTCCGGCTTATTTTTCGCTGCTCCTTTTATTGAATCAACACTAAATTTTCCCATGCTCATCTTCCTTTCTGTTACAGGTCATTTGTGACCTCCTGCCTCTCTGTATCTTAGTTCTGCTTTTGGAAACCATATCAGATATTAAAAATGCTTTCTGTTACAGGTCATTTGTGACCCCTTCTGTTTACCGTTCAAAATTTATTCCTTTCGGTTTCGGTTTTCTGCCCGGTATTTTGTTTGCCTTTTTTTGTTTCTCAAAAATATCTCTTAAATCCGGTTCTTTCTCCAGTCCGTTCCGTGCCAGTTCTTCTACATCCTGAAGGATGCCGGTAAGGTCATGTTCTTCTGAAATCCTTGCATAACTCATCTTATTCACGCAGTCTTTCAGCCACGGTTTTTCTTCCTGTATTCCCTTTACTGTACGGATCACATCCACCTCATCCTTCTCGCCGGCAGAATGATAGACAGACCCCTGCTCATGTTCATACCCTTGTTTCTCCATAAATGAGCGTATCTCATAATATGCATTTGTGTAATGATTCCCGCTCATCGGCTCATAGATGTCTTTTAGTGACTGCACATCCAGATCAAAGTAAACGGAAACCCTGCTTTGGCTTTTTTCCACTTATGATACCTCATTTCTGTTGTCTGGCATCCCATGCTAACTTACTGGCCTTTATATCTTCCCGCCTGCCATCCGTCTCGTCATCCATATACCATTCGCTTACCAGTTCAAAAAACCAGTCCGTTCTTTCCAGTGTGAGCATGGCAACGCCAAATGAAGCCAGTTCCTTTGATGAAGTGATCCCGGTATAACGCCCCTCTCCCGTCTTTATGATCTCCGGTCTGTTATAAACACGATCCACAAGTGCCATCACCTTATCATAATCAAGGTTCTGTTCTTCGACCTTTTTCCGGTCTAATTTTATCGTAACTTTAAACATGGCCATTCTCCTTTGCTCAAGAGGTCATTTGTGACCCCTTCTGGTTTTGGTTTAAAATATATTCCGTAAGTTTTAAATAATCCTGCGTTACCCTGCTCTTCTTTGCTCCCTTATCATAAGCGAGAAGGGGTTTCTGGACAAGGCTGCTTTCCTCTACATTTTTACTCTGGCTGATCGTGACAGGAATGATATGACTGCCAAAGATCTCACTCAGCAATTCATAAACTGCCTTTGATACATTTTTCCTTCCGTTCCACTGGGTAAAAAACATCCCGCCGATCTTCAGCCCGGCATCGTATTCCGATACGGTTTCAAACAGATTCATGATGATGGAGGCCCCTAAAAGACTTCCCCCATCGCATCTCAATGGCACATAAACTTCATCCGATGCCACCAGTCCATTGATATTGGTAATGGATATGGAGGGGCTGCTATCTATTATACAATAATCATACTCTTCCTGTACAGCCCCTAAATGTTTTTTTAACCGGAACTGCTGCGGGGATGTCACATCCGCTTTCATTCTCTCCTCCGCCTCTGATAAAGTTAGAAAACTTGGGATAATATCAAGATGCTCATATTCCGTATGCCGGATGCATTCATGTATATCCAGTTCCCGGTCTAGCAGAAGATCCTCCACGGATTTCTGTCTTTTTGCGCAGGTTCCCTGATAAATGCTGTTGAAGAGTTCGATAAAATCCACCTCACTGAACATGCAGGTACTGTTCATCTGTGGATCCAGATCGATCAGCAGTACCTTTTTGTCATGCACTGCTGCAAGCATATGTGCCACTGTTGTCACACTGGCTGTCTTTCCAACACCGCCTTTGTTGTTTAAAAATAAGATTGTTTTCATTTGTCTGCTCCTTTCTATCTGGAAAATCTAAAGAGGTCACAAATGACCCCTTTTTATTGTATGTAATAATTATATAACTATTATATAATAAAGTCAATACAAAATTGCCATCTTTTTTGACAAATATCCGGCCGGAATTTACAGGTCATTCGTGACCCCCTTTTCAGCATCTGCCCCATACTGCATCATCCGCTCATGTTCCTGTTCATTTCTTGCCTTTTCCCATTCTGATTTCAAACCTTTCCGCATGCGGTTGATCGCCGATGCCAGCGACACTCCGCCCGCCACCTGCTTTGTATATTCCCGACTGCTTTTCCCAGCAGCAGCCTCCCTCTGTTCTGTATCATAATTCCGTATCTCTTTCAGTATTGCATTACCGAGCCTTGTGTACAGATCCTGCATCTTTCCCTCTTCATAACTTCTCCCGGTGGTTCCGTATGCTTCCTGATATTTCTGATCCTGTACCCTGATCCGTTCTTTGAACTCCTCAAACTCCTTGCTATGATACTGGTTCAGGTAATGCGTACTCAGGTTATCTATATCACTTTTGACAGATGCCATAATGGGATTGTTATAGTTCCACATATTGCGGCTGCAGTCCGGCATCTTCTGATAAAGTTTGATAAATTCATGTTTCAGTTTCCGGTCACTGGAAAGAGGATGTTTTTGTTTCTGTTCCAGAATGCTCCCCCGGATGATACGGTTGATCTGTTGGTTATTTTCCTTCTCGTGCAATATCTGGTTTACGATGCTCTTCCTGCATCCGTTGATACTCGACTGACGGAAACGCCCCTTATATTCTTCTTTCTTTATCACATTTCCTGAACCGTCCCTTTGAGGTTCATGGATCCTTTTCCCATCCACCACATGATACCGGTACTGGATATATTCCCTCCTCTCCCGCATCGGTTCCGGCTCTACGGTTGCTACATGCACATGGATATTATCGGTATTGTAGTGGATCGCCCCGCTCCACACTGCATTCTCCAGTCCTTCAGATTTCAGCATTCCATTTATAGCATTTCTGGTGATGGACTTCATGCTTTCTTCATCCAGTATCTGATTCTCTGCATCATATAAACCGTTCTTTTCAAGCCACCGGTTGTCAAAAGAAATCACTGTCTGCCACATGAGCGAACCATTTTCCTGTGCTTTTTCAAAAACACGTTTGAGCTGCAGCTTATCTGTCTCGGTAAGTTCATCTTTTCCATAAGTAAAAAGCCCGGTCGTCTTATCCGGATTTCCCATATAATCCTGATACAGATTATACTTGCTGCTGTTTTCTGTCCGGGCAGCTTCTTTTCTGTCAATGTAATTAATGTAGGAAGTGAATCTGCCGGAACCTGCCCCGCAGAATTTCGTCACGACCACCACTCCTGCTTTGATATTTCCCATATGGTTTTCCTTTCAAAAAACAGGAGGTCATTTGTGACCCCCTGCTTTTTATCTGCAATCATTCAGGGGTCACGTGTGACCCCCGTGATCTTTTCCAATAAGATTGAGTTGCTTTCTATCACATCATTTGCCTGTTCCAGTCTTTGCGCCAGTACACTTATCAGGTTGGCATACCGGCTGTCCAGTTCTTCAACATCCTGCACCGTAGCGTATCTGGACAGACACCTCAAAAGATACTGGTTCCGGCTCATATAATGTTTTTTCGCCAGTTCGTCGATCTTTTTTACAATGACCGGATCCACATTTCTAATTTTTATTTCCATTCCTCGTCATTCTCCCCCGGCTGCCAGCTTTCTTATATTTTCTATCAAACTCTTCCCATACTGCTCTGGCGATACTTTTCTCCCTGCCTTCACTCTCCTGCCGGATCAGGGATGTGATCGCCTGACTGTCACTTTTTAAACCATTCTTTTCCCGGTATTCCCTTAACAGAAATAAATCTTCGTCTGTAATACTGATACATTTTTGCATGTTATCCGCTCCCTTTTTCAAAGAGGTCATTTGTGACCCCTTCTGATTTTTACAAAAAACACACTCCACAGGCTGCAAATCCCGCACTGGATTCTGCATGGCCTGTAACACCATCTCCCATAGCAGGAGGTCATTTGTGACCCCTAAGTATTTTCCTTGCTTTTTCGCTCATCACTCTTCTGCTTGAAGTATGCAATTTTTTCTTTGATACGGTCTTGGCTTTGCTTTACAACTGGATGAGCTGCCATCTCCACTGGAATACATGCATCTGCTTTCAGCATATGCAGCAGCGTATTTACCGCATCCAATATCACAATACTGTTCTGCTCCGCTGTCTTGGTCGCCCACCGGATCCGTTCTTTGGGAAGATAGTTCTTTTCCAGTTCTTCACGGATAACGATGGCAAGCTGCTCCCGGTTATTCTGGTTCTGACGTAAAAGCAATGAAACCGCCTGACTGTCATTTCTAATGCTGTTTTCCTTTTTATACTGCTCCAACAATGCCAGATCTTCTTCGGATAAGCTGAAACATTTCCGCATAACATCACACCTTTTTGTTTGTACTATATTTACTATATAATATGTTGCGATTTTTTTCAAGTAATTTTATTCATTTTTATTACTTTCTGCCTTTTTTCCTCCATTTTTGTTATTCTTTTTTATTCCATCCGCTTATTTTATGTCCCCATGAAAACGTTAGGCTTTGCCTAACCCCCACAGCCTTGTGGGGTCAGATTTCCCTTATGCTCTTTTTCAATTTTTCTCAGGCGGTTGGTTTCCCAACTGAAAAAAATTGAAACTAAGCAGCAGAACTGTGGGGCTTGTGCGATAACCGGAATGTTTTTGGATCTGTGGGTAAGTTGGTGGCAGCTTAGGTTTTCAAGTTGTCACTGGCTTATCCATATATCCAAGCCAGTTATCCATCAAATCCACGGTTATGGTTTTGGATCAAGAATGATCTTAGGCATTTAGTATAACTGTTGCCGACCAGTAAAAGAAAAAAATATTTACATCTCATTTCTATCATAGTACAATAAATTTACACTAAAATGCTAGGAGATGATTTTATGAATTTATCAAGATGTGAAAAGGGTCATTTTTATGATAAAGAAAAGTTCCCAACATGTCCACATTGCAATCCACATTACAGTTTAAAACCTGAAGTGCAATTAAACAAAAAATATACCATTATTGAAACTATTGGTCATGGTGCAACTTCTATTGTATACAAGGCAACAGATAGTAAAGGACATATATTTGCAATTAAAGAATTATTTTTAAGGGAAAATTTAAGAAGTAGCACTAGTAATGATATAGTTGTATATAACGATGATGATTTTCAAATTGCGAAAAAGCATCGTATAAGCGAAATTGAAAAATACAAATTACTGAACGAAACAAATGCCACTCCAAAAATATATGATATATTTGAAGAAAATAATACTATTTACTGTGTAATGGATTATTTAACAGGATATTCTTTAGGTGCATTGTTACATGAATTTGAGCAAAAATTTGACCATGATTTGAAAATGAATATAATTTATTGTGTCCTATATAACTTAAAAAAAGTTCATGACAAAAATATTCTTATATTAGACATTGCCCCAAATAATATTTTTATTAAAGCGGATGGCAATATTGTATTTTGTGATTTGGGAAATATGTACGTTGAAAAGAACGATACTGAAAAAAAATATGAAGCCTCTATCACAGTGTCGACAAAATTTGCCCCGCCAGAATTATATAATGCACGAAAAGAAATTGGTACATATAGTGATGTCTATGCTATAGCTTCAGTGATTTATACTATTCTATTTGAAATCGAGCCAACAGATAGTATTACGAGATTGATTTCCTCCAAAGATATTTTTGAATTTAATGACATTGAATATAATATTAAAAATGCATTACAACATGCTTTGGAACTTAATATACGTTCAAGAACTCAAACTATTGATATCTTTATCGCTGAATTATTTGGATATAATCCAAATACATTACCAACCCCAAAACACAAATCCATCTCTTCTTTTATAAGACCATTTACAACGGACAATAAAAAATTTAAATTCTCATCCTCTACCCAACCATCTATTATGCCTTCAGCAACTTCTTCATTTAATTCATCTAACTCAACTTCTATATTTTACGAAATAGGAATTGATCCTGATGATGTAGAAAAGGTAGATATAAGTGAAATTCCAAAAGAAACACAATCTTATAAAATGCTTATGAATCAGTTTAAAGCTGTCAGTCAAAAGTACGATGAAAGTTGTTCAAAAGTTACTGAACTTGAAAAAAAGTTGGAAGACAAAAAAAATTCAACAGTAATGATGACCATAGGTGAAATTGTTTTATCGCTAGGAACAATTTTTATCCATGATTTATCACCTCAATCAATAATAACAGTTCTTGCTGGTATTTTAATTACTGTTTATGCATTGTATTTAAACTTCCGAGATAAAGCATAACTCACTATAACAAACCTATCACACCTAATTGATGAGTATATTATTTTTTATACCTCTATTTCTTAGTATCACTTTTTTCTTTTTTACCGTCCTTCTCATCCCATGACCTCTTTCCCCCCCTTCAGAAAAGTCCTCTTTTCAGCTCCAACAAATTAAAACTCCCTACGCAAGTCTCCAAGATTTCTCTCCCCATCACTGGCACGTTCCACACGTGCATCCCAGACAAAGAAGTTATTTAATAAAAGAGTGAATATAATAAAAAGGATAAATATGCTCTCCACACAAAAAACTCTTTTCCACCCGAAAAACCGCCAACTTTGCGTATCACAAGCCGGAAAATATTTAGACTTCTTTTTCCATTTTTTACCTTAAAAATAGACTGCCTTTCCGGTAAAAGGAAAAAATTTAGACTTTCTTTCCTATTTTTTGCCTCTTTTTTAGACTTCCATTGTCCAAAAAAACCTTTCGATGGAAGTATTTTATCCATCAAAAGGTCTTTGGCGGTTCCGGTACATCGCATATGGGAGGTAAGAATTGCCCGGATCCGTACAATATTTTCATCTATGCAAACACAAAGAAACCTCTTTCCAGAGATTTTTAAATGTGCAGCATATTTCTTGTCAGCATATGTATATGTTTTGGGTTCAAGATGCGGTCTTTCGGCTGTTCTTTCTCCAGTGCAGCCTGCCGGATCGCAATCCTGAGAATCTCATAAATACTGTGTTTCTGTCTTTCTGCCTCTTTCCGGTATTGCTTGATCAGCCCTGCTGTATCCCCGATCTGTCCCTCGGATGCATTCCGGATCTTATTTCTTCGGCAGCATACCCGGATAAAGTTTTCATGTTCAAGAGCCTCTGTTCCTATACTCGCTACTGACTGAAAAACACTGTGCTTATATGTGATATAGTAAAGCCCATTCTTGATCCCTACAGAAAAGAAATCACGCAGGGAATGGAGATAATACCGCACCATACGTTCCGTTACATGAAAAACAGAAGCAAATTTTTCGTAAAACATCCGGGTTCCAATCCGGTATGAACTGCTGTTTTCATGGGTGATCTTCAGAAAATACATGAGCATGTACTTCTCTCTCGCCTTCAGGGATTGAAACTTTTTTGTGTGGAACACTTTGCGCTGAAGATTCACATATCCTTCTTGAAAAGCACCCTCGTAACTGAAATCATTATCCAGAATCGTAATGTCATAATCAATATCCGTTGCCCGGAATATCCGGATCAGCCCTTTTTTCTCCAATCCTCTCATCGAAGTGTAGAAACTCTGCTTACACATACCTGTATTCCTGACTACATCCTGATTATAAACTCCGGGAACAAAACCTTTAATATCCTGTTTTTTAGCAATATATATAAGAAAATCCATCTCTGTGGATGTCAGATTTGACATTTTCTCCAGTAAATGATATTTTATCCGCATATTTTTTCCTTTCGCTCTTGACAAATATAATTTTTGCTATATAATTATAAATGTATATTTTTTCAAAACTTGACTTAAATCGAGTAGAGGGGGCATCTTGCAGGGATGCCTTCTTTACTTTGTGCTTTCATGTGCTGTATCTTCCCACTCTTTTTGCCCGGACAATACACTCTGAAGAAGCCTTCTCCTTGCACTGACCGATGAACATGTACTCAGCGTAAGTATCTTTTCACCGGTACTCAAAGAAATCCCCTGCCTTACATGTCCGTTCCCCGGCTCTGCAATGACCCTTTGGTACTCTCTTATCTGCTTTTCCTTTTGGAAAAATCCATAATGCTGAAGGATATTTCTGTTATCCGATTCATAATAAGATATGATCCGGTACGTAAGCCTCTCCTCTGGCGTAAAAATATACACCGTATCATGGTTCTCAAAAAATTGTCTGTCAGCAAATTTTTTTAATCCGGCAAACATCGAACCGTTTATCATATTATGTCCATATAAAACAGTAACAGGATCACTGAAATCCCTTGCGTTTTCTTTCTGGCTGTATATCGTCCCAGCAAATTCATATGCCTTCCGGAAATTGTGGTTCAGATAGTAATCTTCTTTTTCTTTCCCCTGAACACTTACCACCGGATAATCGATCGGCGTTCCCGGCACCCGGATCCATGCATAGATATCCGGATTTATCCTTTGGAGTTTCTCAAAGTCGATGGGATTTTTCATTTCTTCCGTACTGTATTCTGTGCAGAAATCTTTTAAATCTCCTCCGTCTGATAGAAAGATAACTCCAAGCAGCAGTCCAGAACTGCAGAACACCAAAAGACAAACCGCCAAAAGTACTTTCCGTATTTTTTTCATAACAAGACAGCACCCTCTTTCATATAAAAGGCAGAAAACGAACCAATTCCTGATACATGTTGTAGGTCTGGCGGAACAGTTCCATCCGGGATGCCGGATAAATCAGGGCAGCCAGTCCAGCAACCGATAAAAAGAAAATCAGTATATTGGCAGCGATCCGGATCACTCTGGCAAGTGTCCTTATTAAAAATTTAACAAGATTGCTCTTTTCAACAATGACAACATCCTCCTGATCCACTCCATATTTTTCTTTCAAAAGGAGCTGTTCTTTCTGCATTTCATTCTCTGCCCGGATCTGCTTTACGAGTTCTCCATTAAACTTTTTCACGTCTTTTATACCTCTCCCTCTCTTTTTTGGAAAATGTTTCTTCAAAATCCTTTTCGGAAGAATACCAGAAACAATAGGTGTCCTCACATGTGAAATAGTCTATGGCTTTCTGGAACCGCTCTATTTTGGATTCTGCATAATTTACTACGCTGTCGGCTTCAACCAACTTGCGGTATCTTCCCTTCTGCCCTCTCAGCATGGGAGAATATGTGACGTTCAGAAAACTATTTTCACACAGGTAATGGACACTCTGCCGGCTTCTCTGAAAAAGGAATGCCACTTGCGGAATCGTAAGATACCCCTTTGTCGTCGTCTGGCTACCCCGGTAGCCGGACTGCCTCCAATACCTTTCCTGATCCACTGCTTCCCTCCATTCAACAACTCTCTGGTACTTCCCGATCTGCTTGTCCACATATTTTTTTAATTCTGATGATCTTATCAGTCTGCGGTGTTTCCCATCAACTGCCAAAAGTACACCAGTCATAATAAGTTTCTCGGTAGAAGATCTGGAACGTCCCAAAAGATATGCAGCCTGCGGGACAATAAGCAGCTCATCCTCATGTCTCATTTCAACCATCATAACCAAACACCTCATTTCATCCGTTCCCAATGCCTTTTTACCGGCTTGGATGCCCCCTGACGGTTCCGTTCCCTGTTGATTTGCTTCTGTATCGTATTCAGCACTTCATCATGGCAATTTCCCATTGCATGTTCTGGATGCGGAAGGTATCCTTCCTCCTGAGCGAAAATTCCATTCAGTTTTTCCTGATAATTTAGGAACTCTTTTTCAAGTGTACAAGCCTCTTCCAACTGTTCTGCCGCCTTCTGATACCTGACCCCGCCAGTTTCTTTTAAAAATTCGATCATGGAACCATCCCCATCTCCAATATCCTGTCTTTCACTGATCATTTCTCCCTCAGCTGACAGATTTACCTGAAACTTAACTTTGGCATACCCGATATCATCCTCGCCTCCACGATTATTTTTGCACCATTCTTCATCTGATTTTTCCATCTTTTCATTAAATTCAGATACCATGTACGTTTTTCCGTCATCAAAACAATCATGTTCACTCCACTCACATGTGACCGTAGGAAAAAATTCTTTTTTCATGCATTCTGCAAAATCCGCTTTCCGAACATAGAACGTTTCTTCCCTCCCCGCCCTGTACAGTTCTGCCCGGGAATCAATTACATGTGCATCCTCTCCCTGCCCTATGTAAATGCTGCATTCCTCATCCCAAAGCTTCCCTGCCAGATTTTCAGATACCACCATATATTTTTCTTCCATTTCCGCCTTTAGTTCCTGTTCGAAAACCCCATTCCGTTTTTCCTGATAGTCCATAAATTCTTTTTCCCATGCTGTCATCTCTTTCAACTGGTCCAGTACATCCTTATTTCTGCCATCTGATCTCATTAACGCACTCGTTATGGAATTCCATATTCCCACCACACCTTTGTTTGTAATACTGTCCCCATCTGCTGACAGATTTACCTTATATTGATAATGATAGACATTATATGGGCGTGGGCTTGTTTCTACCATCTTCTTGTTAAATTCCGAAATCAGGTATGTTTTTCCACCAGAAAAAGCATGGTCTTCACTCCACTCACATGTGACCGTAGGAAAAAAATCTTTCTTCATGCATTCTGCAAAATCCGCTTCCCGCACATAAAGTGTGTTCCACTTTCCCGCCTTGTGCAGTTCTGCCCGGGAATCAATTAAATGTGTAGCCTCTCCTTCCCTCGTATAAATACCGTATTTCTCATCCCAAAGCTTCCCTGCCAGATTTTCTGCTACTGCCATAAATTTTTCTTCTATTTCCGGCTTTACTTCTTTCGAAATTTTATCTGCACTATTTTCAAGGACAGACTCTTTTTTCTCTCCATCTCTTTCCGAGTTCAGCCGGTCATATGTAGTAACTGCATTCTGTACTACCTTTCCGATCGTCTCATGCGTATATGTTCCATAATAAATATCATTATTCTTCAAAAGTTCCTGTATTTCCTTATCCTTCAGAATGCTTTCCTCGAGATTTTGAATCCGGCCTTCCTGTTGGAAGGATGAGCTATCCCGTTCCACAAAAAAGGAAAAATTATGATACTGGCTGTGAAGCTCCTGAATCATCTCACTATATTCAGCGGTTAGTTCCTGATTGTATATGGTGTTCAATAAAACCGGGGAATCCGTGACAATAAAGTCAGTTTGTCCATATAACCGATCCATCCGGTGCATCTGTTCTTTCAATATTTCAAACTGATGTGCCTCCGAACCATCCAACAGCTCCCAGTTTTTATCATATACAAGTTCTTTTGCATATTCCTGAACATATTCTGCATTGTAACCCAGTTTTTTCAACTGTTGGCAGATATCCATGCACGCTGTGCTTTTTCCGCTTCCCGGCCCGCCAAATGCATTGATCACCACCGGCGTTTTTTCCAGTGGTATTTTTTCAAGCTCCTTCCGGTGATCTGTTACATACTGTTGTTTCTGCATATCCAGCTCCGCTTTCTGTTGTTTTTCCGGAAAAAACTCGCCCTTTTCGATCAGATAGTCTGAAATCTTTTCTGCCTCTTTGATCGCCCGGAACAATTCATCTGGTTCATCTTTCAGAATGCGGATCCACGACTGGACGTATGCTTTGTGGTTTTCCATATGGCTCTCACTCTGTGGAATGTGCAGCGTCTGGGCAGTAAAAGCGGATGCGATCTCAGCACGAAGTTCCTCTTTGGCATACTCCGGCGAACCGAACTTATTTCCTTTCGGACGGTTCAATCTGCTCTCATGTCCCGTGGCATGTCCTGCCTCATGCAGCAGCGTCGACATATAGGCATATTCGCTTTCAAACCGCTCAATTTCCGGAAGGTGGATGCAGTCCTCTGACGGACGGTAAAAAGCTTTTTCGCCACCTTCCTGAAAATGAACCTCCATATTTTCTACCAAAACTGTCCTCGCATGGATAAGCCCGCCCTCATCAAGTTCATATATTTGCAGTTCGGGTTCCGACAGCTTCGGGATTCCCTCGAGCTGTTCTGCATTGAATACCGTATAGTTATTTGCTACCGGCTTTATCCTCTCTTCATATTCCTCCTGCGACAACTCCTGCCGGAGAGTTCCTGCCTCTTTATCGCTGATTGTCTTTTTGTTTTCCCAGTCATATAACGACCAAAATTCAATATGAGTACCCTTTTCTCCTTTTTTTACATGCCAGCCATTTTCCTTCGCCTGCTTGAATGTACACCATCTTGGATCTGAGTATCCATTCTGCTCTGCTGTATAAAACAACCAGAAACGGTTCACGCCCCGGTACTCCGTTCCTTTTGCCGCATTGCGTGGAGGCATCGTCTGCGCAGCAGACCATGTCTTATGCCACGGTATCCTGTCCTCCTGCAAAGCGTTCAGGAAAGCGTCGACCATTTCCTCCCTCATCTTATTCTTTGCCATATTCCTCATCTCCTTCCCATCCGTCAAATATTATGCTTTCCTCCGGTGTCTCATCCCGGAACTCATCCGGAATGCCAAACTCCGCACCTTTTCTTTGCATAAACGCTTTTATCAGATTTTCATTTTCCTGTCCTCTCATCTGTTTTTCCCCCTTCTGAAAAATCCTGTTTTTTTATTCTGTTCAGCATTCCGGCTTTTAAGAGGAATGATCTTTCCATAAATACCATCTTCCCCATCATAGGAAAAAGGATCTCTTACTTCTCCGGCAAAAAAGGTATCTTCTGCCTTTTCTTCCATGAGTTCCAACAGATCCTTCTTCTCTGTCTCTGCTGTAAAATTGAATATGTAATAATTGTGATTATAAAAATTGTTTTTAACGACCTGATACGTTTTATCAAATTCTCCCGGTTTGCTCCCTACTACAAAGATCTGTATCTCCTTCTCCAGAAAGGAAATCTTATTAAAATCATGTTCACTGAACACGCCATAATCATATACATAATACTCATATTGGTTCAACACATCCTGAAGGCGATCCAGACGATAATACATATCAACGCCCTGATAAGAGACCAACCCTTTCTCCGGGTCATGTTCTGTCTCCGAGTATGCCTCCTTCAGCTGCTCCACCCATTCATGACTGTTCATCTGTATATAGGCAGCACGCCAGCCGATAAAATGAAGATATTTCACGAACTGGATCGCCTGTGTCGTTGTTCCCATTCTGGCAACCGCTCCGGCGATGCCGATCGTCTTTCCACGTCTTTCCTGCTTTTCTGTTTTTTCCTCTGCTTTCTCTTCTTTTTTCTCAAATGAAATCCCCCGCTTTTCATAGCCGAAAGATTCAAAATATCCATCCATGCAGAGTTCAAGATCTTCTTTCTGTTCCGCCAGATACACAGAAAATATAAAATTTTTTATCCCCCTGCAGTACAGCCCATTGATGATTTTACTTTCTGAAGAATATCCCGGTGCAAAAATAATAACTTTTACCCCTATTGCGTCCTGAATCTTTAAGATCCAGTTCTCAATCTCCTGTGGCTCATCAGCGTACTGCTCAATATCAAAAACAGCATATTTTGCTTCTTCCTTATAACGCAGCACTTGCTTTGCCTGATTTTCAATATGCAGATTTTCCGCTACATACGCACATTTCAGATTTCTCTGTTCTGCCACATCCTCACAGAAGAAACCTCTTTCCTGTTTTCCTACAAATAAAATCACTTATTTTCCTCCTTTTTCAAAACTCCATTTCTTTTACTAATCCACCATAAAAATAATATAATCGGATTTCATATACTCTATCCGGTCTAAATAATCGTTAAATGCCTTAGAGGAAAAGCAACTTTTTGCATTCTTTTTTCGACGACTTAATACTTTACACCATCGGTCATAAAGATTCATCAAAGCAAAAGTCCGGTATTCTATAAGATTGGTATCTTTACCTCGTATATGAGTATAATATACTGGACACAAATGTATCGTAATACAACTCCCATTTCCGTATATACCCTGCCTGTCCTTATAAGATGTATTAGCTGCCAATGTATCCAAAAATACATTGTTCCCCTGTATCAATAACACTCCTAACGGATTATTAGCTAGCATATCCTGCACCAATTCATCTGATCCATAATTATTATCTACAATTTTCATGCTCATTTTTGAATCCTCCTGACGAGTACCTCATTCCAGTCTTTTCCCATCTCCGGCTGTGGAACATCGCAAATGATCTTTAGATCACTTCGTTTTTTCTTTACATTTTCTGCGATTGTTCTCATTGCGTTTTGTCCCGGCTCATCATTATCCGTTCCGATCCAGAGTTCCTTCAGCATCGGATCCGTAATATAGTTCATTACTGCTCCCCATTTCCCGGTACTCGCCAGTGCTAGATAGTTCCATCTTCTGTATTCCCCATAACGAAATGTCATAACCGACATGGCATCAATGACACTCTCTGTCACATATAACCGTTCTGCCTGATTATCTACATAAAAGCATTTGGAGTAGTCGCAGCCCTCCATATCTCCGTAAAAAGGCTTGTATGTATTTGTCCCCCGGCGGCAGGCAAATACCGCCTTTCCATCTTCCCCAGCCTCATACGACACAAAGACACAGTTTCCATATATGTCCTGATACAACTGTCTGCGGTTTACCATATCCTGCACGATCTCCTGCCGGATGCACCGTGTTTTTATCAAATAGGCAAATACCTTCCGCATGTTGTTATCCTTTCCGGGAAGCCTTAATTTCGTCCCTGCATATCCCTCCGTTTTCCCCGGGCAGATTTGATCATCTTTTTTCCTCGCCTTGACCGGAATACCTGCCACCCTTTTTTCCAAAAGACTTATTGCCTCGCTCAGTGAAACATGATCAAATTCCATGACAAAATCAATGATCGAACCACCAAATGCTCCTCCGCTCCCAGCCCTTCCCGGCACAGAGTTCCTCCAAAAACAATTCCGCTGCGGATCGATCCGGACACTGTCATGTTCCTTTAAACTGTAATATTTTCCTTTCCTTACAAGCGTATAACCGATCTCGTCCGCATAATCAGAAATGAGAACCGTCTCTTTTATCCGCTGATATAATTCGTTGTGTCTGTCCATTTATGATCCCTCCTCCATCTGTTTCTGTGTCAAGGTGATCCTTTCATTCATTTCTGCAATTTCCGTCTGTTTTTTACTGATTTCCGTCTCCGCACTCTTATATTTGCTCTCTGCTTCTGTGACTGCCCGCTCAGTAGCAGCCTGCTGTTCCTCTGTCTGATATTGTCTTTCCGCCTGTAGCCTTGTGATCTCGCTGTTTATTTCCTGCTTTTCTTTCTCCAGATTCTGGATCTCTTCCTGAAGGGAACCAATCGTACTCCGATACGAAGCAATCTGCGTTTCAAATCTCACTTTCAGATAACCGGCTCTGTCTTTTCTTACGATACGGTCTACGCAGTGTACATCATTCACATTTGTATAAAGTTTCAGAAGTCCCATGCTTTCCGCATCTTCTTTCATATCCATACGGAGTGAAATTTCACTCCAACGCCTAGGCAGATCCGTGATCTGGAGAATGACCCAGTCAGCCTCTTCAAGCACGGTTTTAACAGATAGATTTTTTCCCTGTTTCTCCATTGCGGAGTACTCATAAGTATTCTGCCCGTCATAGGACGTGTTCCGGATCGCCAGTTCTACTTCCATCGTTCCTGAATTTTCACAATAATCCCACCGTATTACAGACACCGTACGCCCATTCCATTCGCTCTCCTGTCCAGTCGGAGTAAGGGCATCCGCAGAACTCCCCGCAGGCATCCATGAATTTGATGTAAAGAAAAATAAGTAACCTCCGGCAAAAATAAAAAGTATAAGAAAAAAATGCAAGTTTCCCTTTTTCTGATAAAAATAATGTTTTTCTTTTATCATTACCGTCCATTCTCCCTTTCTTCCATTCGCTGCCTGTCATGTGTACTGTGCCGGATCAGCGTTTCATAGATGTCCTGACTGATCAGGTTTTCATTGACCTGATGAACCGGTATGCCTCTTTCCTGTATTTCCTTGATTTCTTTCTGCATCTGTCCTGTTGGCTCTCCGATCACATAGGCAGCCTCCGCCTCCCTGTAATCCCGCACTGGTGTTACATACTCACCAAGCATCTGTTTTACTTTATTGCAAAAGAAGTCCTTTTGTGCTTCATGACAACAAACATACATCTTTTTTAAAGGTTTCTTTAACTCCATACAAAATCCTTCCTTTCTCTACCACGGTTCAATACGAAATGTTTTCCTTTTCCGCTGAAAAATAACATTAAATTTATAGGTTCCTGTTTCCGGCAATTCAAAATAGAACACAACACTTACCGTATCCTTTTTGTGGTCGATCACAGTCTCTCCATAATAGGAAACTTCTGTCATGCCGGCAAAGCCATATCCATTTGCAAAAATCCGGATTTCCTTTGCCAGACGTTCTTTTGTAACATTCATAAGCGACAGCACTTCCTGATCAAGACCTTTAATGTCCATCCCTGTCCCTGAATACTCTCCATGTTCCAGTTCCTCTGTCTCTTCCGACGGTTCTAATAACTGTCCTTCTGCGGTCTCCCTTGGCTGAACCACATTTACTTCATAGCCGGAAACTGCGGAAGATACTGCCCCTGTCTCCCCGCCGGGTTCTACCCCATAGTTGTCCCCATCTTCTGCCCTCTGTCTGTAAATAAAGGCTGCCGCCAATACCACCGCAACAAGCAGACAACATATACCGATGATCTTCTCTTTGTTCAACTCTTGTTTCCCTCCTTGTTCTAATGATTTGTATATGTAAAATGCATGGGGTCAAAATACGCAGAACTCCAGTCCCCGCCCCAATAGAATCCATGACTTTTCCATATGTTCACAATCTTCTGCGTCACACTAAACTCATCCTTGCCCGGCTGATACCCCCAGCTCGTATAAGATGCCCCATTGCTTGTCCAGTTTACATCCACCACGCATCCATAGGAATGATGGGAAATATTTGAACTGTTGCTTGCCATCGTTCTCCAGTTATATCCTGCGGTCTCTTCCGATTTTATTTTAAAGCCGGTTTTTTTTATGTCCTTAAATACCTCTTTGATCTCACTGGCAAGTTTTTTATGTACTGTTAAGATCATGGTCGTTGGCCTGCCATTTTTATCAAGGATGGGAACTGTGATCTGCGTCAGGTATTTCTGCATTCCGCTCGGCGAAGATGGCAGCCCATCCGGAAACAGCCAGTCAAGACGCTGGTCTAACGCTACTTTTGCCGCCTCTCCTGCTGCTATATTTTCTCCCTGTTCTGTTCCAGACTGGTAATAACGCAGTATATGAGCTGTGTAATACTGGTCTCCATAATGCCAAGGGCCTAACTGTTCTGCCCTGCTTCCTGTATTCTTTACGCCTCCTGACTTTTCTTTCGCATATGCAAATGTGTTTTCCTGCGTCCATTTCCCATCCTTTTCTTTCGCATAATCAATATAAGCACCACCAAAGTTATAGCCCTGAAGCGCCAGACGGATATGTTCCAAATCTTCCGGTGATGTTACTCCGGCTTTCCCGATCATCCCAGACAGATACTTTACCCCCTGTTCGATACTTTTGTTCACATCAAGGGTATTCGGTGGCAGTCCGAGAGATTCCGATGCCTGAAAGATGTCCCCTCCCTGCCCGCCGGATTCCTGCATGACGACTGCCAGAAACAGCTCTATGTATGCCTCGGTGCCATACTTTTTTGCCTCTTTTAATATCAGCTCCCTGTATTTTTCCACATCTGGACTGAGGTTCAATGACACCGTGACCGCATGCCCGCCTTCCGTTCCCTCTTCTTCACCGCCTCCTACAAGCACCGCTGAAATCTGTGATGTGATACTTCCTATAACGGATATTAGCAGCATGACACTGATCAGGACAGCAATACAGATCCCAGCTCCCTTCTTCCCGATACTCTCCATCGTCATACACCTCCCTGAAAGATCTTCTCTTCCTCCGTAGTAAGATGCACTTTAAATTCCAGATTCCGGTCAGAGGCAATACACAAAATATTTTCGCCCACCTCAAGTTTCGGAATCCGTGAAATTTGTGACTGCGTCAGGACGTTTTCAAAAATGGTATTCATCATCGGTGTCACGTTGCTGTCCTGATGAAATATGAACTTGTACTGTGTTAATTCAAAGATTGTTTTTATCTTGTCAATTTCAGCATTCTGTGACCCCTCTGGAACATAGTCACGGATACTCTGGCTCGCAAGTCCGATTCCCCCAAAATATTTCCGTGCCTCTCTTAGATAAACAGTGATCAGGTCAAGGGCATGCGGCTTTTTTGCATTGACCCAGCGGTGCGATTCATCAATGAGGATCAATGACTTTACAATATCCCAATTCGTGATCTCTTCCCGGTCAAGCATCTGCATCATAAGTTTTCCATTCGTAACACAGTTGTCCCAACATAAGGAAACCATGTTAAAGATCTGGGCATCAAATATTTCTGCTTTCAGTTCCTTCAGGGTAGAAATATCAAATGTCACGATCTGCTCATCGAGGATATTATCAATACTCGTATGCCCATTAAAAAGATTTCCATAAGTATTTACAATATTTTCAATGACCTTGCGTATCTTATCCATTCTCAAAAGATTCTTCTTAACCAGTTCAATCTTCACATCATCATACTCTGCCTCCTGCATTTCCTGCATTCTTCTTTTCAGGAACACTAACATATCCGAAAATGTCGGATATTTATCTGCCGGCAGTCCGGTGATCTTTCCCCCGCCCTCTCCGCTTTTTACTTCAAAACCAAATTCACGGTAAAGCTCACGCAGAATCTCTTCAAACTCAATAACTTCTTCCATATCTGCCTGCCCGCCGACAAGAAAACGGTATATGGTACTCACTTTTGAAATATGTCTGGTAAAGCTTACGCCATCATCATCCCCGGCACGCAGGATTTCCAATGGATTTAAAATCCCTCCCGTTCCATCCAGATTGATAACCTTTCCTCCCAAAACTTTCGTAAGGGTCGAAAATTCACCGGAAATATCAAATGTCCTGACATAGTTTCCTAGTACCGCATTGGAAAGAAACTGCTTTTTTAATAACGTACTCTTCCCTGAACCCATCGTCCCCACACACAGGAAATTATAATAAAGACGACTTCCTGATTTTGTGAACAGATCAAAAAGCACATTTCCGCCACATGGTGTTTTTCCCAAAAATGTTCCTGTCTTATCTTCTAGGGAAGAAAAGTGGAACGGATTCCCGGCAGCGACTGCATTGGATGTCAAAGGCTGCCCATAAATAAAGAATAGTTCTTCCTTCTGCGTCAGGTATGACCGGTACATGCTTGTCCATTCCGTTTTTGCTTCGTTAAGATAAATGGTGGACTGAAACCCATTGCTTTCAAGCCCTGCCATTATGTTCTTGATCTTGTCCTCCAGTGCCACCCATGAACGGTCTGCCACAAAGATCCTGATATGTAATAATTTGATCACTTCGCCCAAGGAATTTATTTCATCAAAGAGCTTCTCCATTTCCTGCCATCGTTTCTGTGCATCATATTTCTCCTGATAATCATTTGCCTCCCTGTACCGGTAATTCTGCTCTTTCATGGAACGGTTTATATTCTTTTTGACTTCTATGATGTTATCCGTAGAAATGTCCACGGTCACAACCGTATTATTGATGTTGCATACTCTTGCAAGCCAGTAATCATCTAAAGTTTTTGGAAATTCATATACATGGATGCATGCTTCATACCCGCCACCAACAGAAATGAATTTCGCATCCGAAAAAGCGATCCCGCCCTGCGGCTGTATCTTCTCCATCAAAAATAAGTCTGCTGTATTCTTGTTCTTTTCCTTTTTCATTTACACGTTCCCCCTAATTCATCATGCTGCATTTATTTGCGAGCCGAAACAGGATCTTCCTTTTCTTTTCTTCCGAAAGTGCGGAAAGCAGACCAGTTTTCCCCCTGCCTAACGTATTATTCAAAAGAAGTGTGTTCTTTTCCAGTTCCTCTGCATCTTTTGCAAATATCATGTAATAATACTCCCTTGTCGTATCATGTTTGCCAAGCCAGACCAGTTCATCCAGTTTTCTCTGCAAAAAATTTTTATATACTGGATTCGTCTGTTTTTGTGTCCTGTATTCGATGTAACGCTGCTGTTCCGTCGTGTCACAGGGAAAGTTCATGGTTATGACCTTAATATCCTCTGCGTACAATTTGTACAGCCTCGCAAACCGCAGACAATCATATTCCACTTCATCATCCGATGAATTTACTAAATCTTTTGATACGATCTGGATGATATTCATATACCCACCGTCCTTCATCCGGTAACAGTCTCTTTCTTTGTCGTATCCCTGAATATCGATCAGTTCCAAAACACTTTTCTTTACCCCTTTTACTGTTTTTTTCTTCTCCATCCGTTTACTCCTCCATTTCCTTTCCTCTGCCCTGCACCGGCTGGTACACTTCCGTATCTTTTCGCAGAAAAAGAATGATGCTTTCATAGTTACGTCGTTTTCGGTTCACATGGCTCTTTGCTGTCAGAAAAAGAGCACAACCAAAGGAAAATACATAAAAAGGCACGGTCAGGCTTTCATGGACAGCAGATGCGAGAACAAAAGAAATGCCAAAATATACCGCTACGAAAAACAAGTCAAATAAGTAAATGCTCTTTCCCACCTTAGTTTCCGACTTGATCTCCTGTGCAACAACATATCTCACCGCTTACATCCCTCCTTCCTTTCGTTCCTGCTCATTCTTCAATACTTCCCTTGCCATCCGGTTTTCCGCTTTCTGCCCCGGCATCTGACTGCTTCCTTCCGCTGTGGGCGGAGTTCTCTGGGATAACATACTCCCGCCCGCATCCAAAGGTTTGTGTTCCCCATAACCAGAGGAAAGCACTCCTCCATTCTCCAGTCCCAGTTCCTTTTCCATGCTCCGCATCTCCTCCACCGGACTTTCTCCCCTGCCGGACTGTATCCCATTCAGGGCATCCGCTTTGCCCTGAAGGTTTTTCCCGATACCGTCCATCTGGTAGTTCTGGTCTTTCATGCTGCGGTCTTGTTTCATAGCACTTGAACCCGGATGGGCATCTTTTCCCCCGTCAGAAGCACTCAGGGAGGACATTTCTTTTGGACTGGCATCATCCGGCGGAATATGCCCGCTTTCCGGCTGATTTACGGAAGAAGCAAATTCCCCTCTTTCCAGACTTTCCTGCCCCTGCTTCATCTCCTGTCCTTCTCCGCCCATCATATGGTTCTGTTCACTGATGGAAGCATTCTGATCCTGATCATTGCTAATATTATTCTGATTGAATTTATCCCCGGTACGGTTCTCTTCGTTCTGGTTCTGGCTCACGTTACTGTCATCCGCACCACCCGGACTTCCATCCGGCATATCTCCATTCCCACCTGCCATGCTTTCCTCAAAAGCAGCTTTTCCACTAGCAGCATGGTTCATGGCATGGTCTTTTACAAACCTGCCTCCCTTTCCAACTATACCGGCTCCTGCTCCGACCACTCCTGCTCCCGCCCTTACGACACTGCCCGCCATCTGGCTGCCATAAAACATTGTCATCAGTTTTCCCATACCGTCTGACAGCCCGGCATCGATGCCAGTCAGTTTCTGTACCAGATTCGGCCCATCAATCACGACAAACGCAATAAAAAGAAGAATGATGCCTTTGGATATTCCTGAAATCTGCCACCCGGAAATAAATTTGCAGGCAAGCAAATACAATTTGATGCAGACCGTAGTCATGATCAGGACGATATAGCTGTCCTTTAGGCTGTCGAGTATTTTTAAGATTTTCTGGTTATTCGTCAGGTTGGCTGAATACAGATAGGCGAGCAGACGATGCACCACGATCTCAAACAAAAGGCGTATCACTTTATATGACATGAACAGATAGACGATGATGAGCGACAGCAGCTCCAGATAAACCACGAACCAGTCTACGGTATACCGGTAATAATACTCATTTAACAGATCCGTCCATGCCACTCCGTCATAGACGGAGGCAATACTGTAAACGGTTTTTAAATTTTCATATTTCATGCTCACTTCTTTTTCCACAATATCCTGAGATTCATCCTTTACAGAATCCCCATCCACAGTCTCGTTGATATCAAGTGTCATAAACTGTTCCTCCGTAAAGGAATCATACGTGATTTCTGAGTTGTTTATCCCGCCTGTCATGCCATCCAGATTACTCAGCCCCACTTTGGCATCCAGATAAAGCAGATCATGAATGTTGCTTCCGATCGTTTCATAGACCATCCCGCTCGATCTGTCATTTCCCATGATCTCACTGCGGACATCAGATGCAAGGAAGCCATTCATGGAATCTATGATAAAGCTCGAAGATGACACCACCAGTACCGCTATGACCAGATTCATAACAAATTTTGGTTTTTTATCCTGCCAGAAAACCAACAGTATCCCTAAAAAAACAAGAGAGGCACAGATAAGGGCAATAAAGACTGGTTTAAAATCATTGATAAATGCCGTAACTCTGTCATACGAAGTAAAATCCACAAAACCAAAACACGTATCATACAGATCTGCACAGGCAGACCCTAACAGGGCAAGCAGAAACAGCAGCCCCCAGCCGATCGTCCGCAATACAGAACCGGCAATCGAATTGTTTGTAAACAGGTCTTTGTTTTTCACAAGAATCTCTGTTATCTGTTCATCTGACAAAGCTGCCCTTATATCCTTATGAAACAGGACTATCCCGGTTAAAATAAGCCCTGTACTTATTATCAGCATTTTCCCTAATTGCTTTCTTCTGTTCATCCTCTCATCTCCAGTCTTTATATTTTTTCATCAGGAAACTGCCCGGCTCCCAATACTGAGCAGACTGAGAAGGGATTCCTTTTCAGCCGGCTTTATGTCCGCTCTGGTGATCAGACCGATCAAATGATCAATCGTTGTATCTTCCGGTATCTGTTCCAACCCTGCTGCATTCTTCAAGGCATCCAGCATCTGTTCTTTGTTGCTAAGTCCTGCGATCGTCAGCTGAACACCCGCTTCCTGCATCTGCCCGAACATCTGAAAAGAATCTTTCGGATCCCATACCCGTTCCTTCAGATCAATATAACCCCTGTCCTCTGTGATAACCTTGTCAAAGCCGATCGTATCCGGATCAGGAAACGTGTCTGCCAGATACTCATAACGGAACTGAAAACGCTTTCCGGATGCAGTACTGTTAAAAATAGGGGTAGGCCGGATCTTATTCCCTTTTTTATCTGTCCGTTTCATTACACGCTTTACCACGCATTCCCCCTCGTAGAGTTCCATGAGTTCATTTGCATTCAGCAGCGGCTTTTCCTGCGTGTTTTCCATAAAATGCTTATGAGTGGATATCCGCTCACCCGACCGCTGCATGTCTATGATCGTTTCATTTCCCAACAATTTTGAAAAACTCTCTGCGGTGTTCTCATCGTCTGTCAAAATATAAATCTGGTTTCCGCAGTTTCCGATGATCGTTTCATCATTTTCCCCATACAATTTCTTCAGCTGGGAATATGACTGTATGACAAGATCAAAGGAGATATTGCGTCCTAAGCACACGGTAATGATATTTTCCATCCCCTCGATCGCCGGAATGTTTCCAAACTCATCCGCAATCACTTTAACTTTCCTTTTACATTTTCCGGATCTGCTCCGGGTCGCCTTTTTTGCCAGAACAAAATACATCTGCCTTATGAAAACCGATGCCAGAAAATGATTGGATTTATCATAATCCGGGATTCCTAAAAATACTGCTACCGGTTTCTCTCCAAATCCAATATCCTCTAAATGGATACTGCTTTCTGCGGTCATCCTTGCCACATTTTCAAAGGTAAATACCGTCAGCTTAGACAGCATCGTAGAAAAGATAGAGGACTTTGTCCGGTACCCCGCAATCTCCACACCTGCATATTTGAGTTTTGCCCGGTTTAAAGCCGGACGTTTGTTAAAATAGCCATCCAGTAAGTTAATGTCCGGATCGTCTTGGTCTTTGATCCTTGCCAGTTCCGTAAACGTATTGATGATGGAATACATCGTTATCTTTTTTGTATTTTCATAAGATGGCTGATACGGTTCCGTATGCCCCGCCCTCTCCCATTCCTCTCTTTTTCGCCTGTTCACCATCTCATCCATCCGGGTGCAGTCCTCTAAATGGGCCAGAATAAGGGCAGTCAGTAAACTGGACGCCATATCATTCCAAAATGTATCCGAGCTTGTCGGTTTATCCGGATTAAAGATGGAATAACTGAGTGCCTGTGCCAACAGCTCCGCATTGGCATAATCTTCTTCCAGATACAGTTTTACGATCTGTTCGAGGGGGTTAAATCCCATCGAATGAAGCGGATCATCCAGATTCAGGAGATACACCTCATACCCCCGCTCTTCCAGTGTCCTTTTGGAACTTTTGTACAATTCCATCTTTGGATCACAGACAACCAGAGACGTCTTTTCTTCTGCCCTTGAATACACATCAATGCTTGGGAATACGAACATTTCACCTTTTCCGGAACGTGTGATGCCGATGATCAGGTTATTGACCGGGCTTGTGTCAAGATAAAGCCTGTCCCCGATCCGGGATATGATCGTCCCGCCTGTCCCGGTAAAAGGTATATCCTTATCTGGAATCTCCTTATACTGTTCTTTGATCTCCTGATTGGTCGTCCACCTCGCCACACCCTTCTGTCCCAAATTAAATCCTTTTTCACTGAACGCTGTCCTCATCTGATATGCCTGCCGGACATTAATGATAAGACAGACGATCATATACAACACCAGAAGCAGAAGATACCACTGCCTATACCTGCTTACCATCTCGATCCGTGGGAATAGATTTCTTAACCCGATATATTTCAATGGATGGTCTAGATCCTGCACTACCATAGGCAGATATAAGATCAGGTTGAACACATAATTTACTGCCATAAAGATCAGGGCATCAATCAATATGTTTACGGTAACAACTGCTCGCCACGTTCCTAGCAGACGTTCCAGTTTCATCACTTTTTCTTTTTTCATTCCTGTCTCCTGTTTCCTTTTTATCTCTATTTGCAGAAAGACTGCCCTTTGGACACTGTCTCTCTGCAAATAAAAAGCTGCCTCGTTACTATTCCTTGATACATGCTTTATCCAAAGAATCCCCAACGTGAGTTCATAATGGCAACAAATAATAGTATCAAAAAAATAAGAACATGAATCACTATAATTTTGCCCCATGTATTATTATCACTGTTCCTCTTCATACTACTACCTCCATTGCTTAAAAAGTGATTTTAGCAAATATCCAGTCTCCAATATAGATCGCCCCTGCTATCAGAAGCGTTCCGACAATGATCCACGGGGCGCTTGCTTTTGCTTTCTCCCTTGCCTTTTCTGAAGGGATCGCAAACATAACTCCTATGGTTATCAGTCCTACTACAATAAGTACCCATGCATAGGGCTGCACCGCAGCGATCAGTGTCTTTATATTGTCTGCAAATTTGTCCATGCCTTATCCTCCTTTCCACATGGCAGCCTGCTGACTGCCATGCTGTATTTTTCCGTGATGTAAAAAGGTGCTTTATCTGTTCATGGTCTCATATTTACTTCCTGCTCTCTTGGCCTTGTCCTTCTCCGCCTTCTGTTTTTTCAGGATGAATATGATCCCAACAACAATCAGTAAGAACAGAAGGATCCCGATCGTGATTCCCGCAGCCGGAATCCTTTTCTGTTTTTCATACGTTGCAACAGCCCGGATCGTATAGTTCCGTTTTCCGCTGTCTGTTTCTTTTAATCCAGTGTATACGGAAGTATACACGGTTCCCTTTACTTCCTCCACCTTCCGTTTTCCGCTGTAATTTACCCGGTAATGTGATACTTTTTTTCTTACCTGCGCCCTTGCCTTCCGGCAGAGGACGCCCTTTGCATTTTTATATGCCTTCCCATTCCATGAAACATTCCGGATCCGGTAATTCTTCCTGTTTCCCCCGACACTCTCAAGCAGCTCCTTTTCATACCCCTTGAGCGGGTTCTTTGTGTTTTTGGGAACAGTAACCTTATTCCAGAGAAATGTATCTGCATCATAAGATACGAAAGTGATGTCAATATAGGTATCTTCCCATGTGTCAGCCCGTTTCGTAATACCGTCGTAACTGCATTTCATCGTGATATTTTTCCCTGTCCTCCGGTCTGTGGCTGTTACCATTTTTGTTTCCGGAGCAGACTGGGCCTCTGCCAGACTGTTATATTCAGAATACCCTGACACTTTCTGGGTATAACCCTCTTCTGTTACCACTTCATTCTCCGTAGTTTGTGAAAGCTGATATGTGATACCGTCTTTCGTGACGGTCTCTTCCGGTATATATGTTTCTCCGGCATTTACCACACCGCTCTTTACTATTTCTGTTACCGGTTCCGAAACCATAACAGGTTTTTCCGTGACTGTCTCATAGCGAATGCCCTGAAGATTCCATGTACTTCCATCCTCCACGATCTTTTCCGGAAAATAGTCATCCGCTTTTTTGTCTTTCTCTTCCCCTTGATACTCTACTTCCTTTGTCATCGTGCTTCCATCGGAAGCAGCATATGCTGCTCCATGCGGCAAAAGGAAAAAAACCACTGCCGCCATTACAGCCAAAGCCTTAACTATGTATCGTCTCATGTACTTTTTTCCTCCTCCATATGCGGTATGCAGCAGTACCGGATACTGCCATAAGCACAGTTAACAGCATGACCAGAACCATATATCCGGTCTTTGGCGAAATGGCATCTCCGCCTTCCGAAAAATCATCCGGTGTCTTTGTCACGATCTTTCCTGCCTTCCGCTTATCCACTACTTTTAGTTTCTGCACTTTCCCGGTATCTTTTACCGTGATCTTTATATCCGCAGCCTTTTCATAATTCTCCGGTGCTTTCTTTTCTCTGAAAGTATAGGTCTCCCCGGCTGCCAGTTTTCCTTCGATCATCACCGCTCTCTTCGCTTTGGTCTTGAACGAATATACTTTTTTCCCTTTTTTATCGTAAACGTTATATTCTGCCCCCGGTAAAAGTTTCTTCGTGTCGGATGCTGTTTTATGGAACTGGATCTTGGTCGTATCATCCTTCATCCAGACTTTCTGCACTTCTCCTGTGTCTTGGATCACAAAGTCAATATCAGCCGCAGTCGCATAACCATCCGCCGGACGTTTCTCTGTAAGTGTGTAGGTTTCCCCGACTGCCAGTTTTCCCTCGATCCGGTGCGGCTCCTTTCCGGATATCCATTCCTCGACCATGCTGCCATCCGTCTTTCTGGTTATTATCAACTGGCATCCTTCGATTTCCTTACTGCCGGTAATGGAAGTCTTTGAAAGGTCGATCTTGGTCGTATCATCATACATCCGCACTACGTTGTCATCCAAAGAGGTAAAAGAACCGTCAGGGCTGTTTTTAATTTCTGCAACCGTGACTGTCTGTGTTTCAACCGATGCGGTCTCTGCGGATGGAACCTCCGCCTGAAGCAGTTTCCTTCCATCTCCGGCAGGGGCCGCTAAAGCCATCTGATTCTGTCCTGCTCTTAATAAACGGAACCCATCGTCCCCACACACAGGAAACAGCCTTTCCGCTTTTAATGCATCTGCCCCGCTGCTGGCTGCTGAAATGAGATACTGTTTTTTTACCAGTTGGAAACAGATCTCTCTTGCGGTCACATATCCGTCTGCCGGCCTGCTCTCTGCCAATACATATGCTTTATCATGCAGCAGACCCCGGATCATAAGGTTTCCCTTTTCATTCATCTCAGCCCGGAAGTTTACATATCCAAGTACTTTTAACTTGTCACTTATGCTTATGCTGTCTTTCTCTCCCGATACCCATGAAAGGATCTCATTTCCTTCACTGTCCGTCACTTTCATACTGCATCCTGCCAATTCTACAGAACCGGCAAGGGTAAGTTTATCAACCTCTGCTTCTGTCGCAAGGTTTTCTGCTTTCGCCTCCACCTTTATGACAGACGTTCCCGAATCCTTGTATTCTGCATTTACCGGTATTTCCGTTTCATCCAGATAATAACTGTCCGATACCGAAAGTTCTTTCAGGTAATACCTTCCAGAATTTATCTTCCGCTCTTTTTCCGTTTCTGCGGTAACTGCACCTCCGCTTACACTGTCCCCTTTCTCATATCCTTCCGACATGAGAGGCAGATCCGGCGTTGTTTTTGCAGTGCCATCTTCCCCGGTCGTGATCTCACCGATCTGTGTTCCTGCCTTTACGATCCGTTCTCCATCTGCATTATAAATATCATCCTGCGTATATACTCCGAAAACCGCACCACTGACCGGAGCCTTGTTCTGCTCATCTGTCTTTACGATCCCAACTTCCGCCTTTGCCCTCTCGTTCCAGACATTAAGGATGCCTTCCTTGTCCGTTGCCTCTGTTGAATTAATGACATACTCATCCCAGCTGTTATTCCATGTGAAGTTTACCTTCCATTCTGCTTTTTCCGGCAGTGCATAACCATATGGCGCATACACTTCCCTGACGGAATATGCCCCCAATGGCAGCGTTACTGTCACCTTTCCATCACCGCCGGTCTCATAACCGGTAACATCATGGATGTCTCTGGTAAACTCTGCCCCGGTACCGCTTGTGACCGTGGCAACGAGTTCCCCGTCCTCAAACCATTTTGTTCCCTGTGCATCCTGTGTGAGAATGTCCCCATCTGCATAGATTTCAAAAACTGCACCGTCAAGGGTTCTGTCCTCATATAAAAACTTATTTTTTTCTTTATCGAACCCTGCCAAAACTTCACCGGTCTTTGCCAGTGTCATCCGTCCTTTTGTTTCCGTGTTGATATATGTCCCCTCTGTGATCTGGTATGTGATCCCCTGCTCATCGGTATAGATCTTACAGTCATCGTTCTTACTGTTGAGCGTGATCTCGATATATTTTGTCTCGATCCGAAGTCCCGGTGCAGAATCCCTTTCATACACACGGTAGGTTCCACTCTTAAGCGGTTTGTATGTCATGATCTGGCCGGATTCATCCGTCAAATATTCAGATACGGAGACGATATCCTTCCCATTGCTGTAGCTCTGTGTCACAAGGGTTTCCTTCCCCTTATCATCCACTTTATAGATCTGGTAAACGGTACCGGCTTTGAGAACCGATTTTCCAGTCTGTTTGTCAACTTTAGTTACACGGAGATACGATGTAAAATCTTCATTGAATGCCACTTCGGTATATCCTTTAGGCCTGCTCTGGATATCCTCACTGATCATCATCGAAAAATCTCCAGCTAATTCCGTATCCAGCCCATCCCCGCATTTTGTCTGATGTACCTTATAAGTACCATAAGCAAGCCGCTTAGTAGTGGCAACCCCTTCTCCATTGCAGACAATGGTATCTCTTTCGTACCTGTCATCAGCAGCCTCATAACTCCCTGCGGATTCCAGATAGACTTGGAACACAGCCCCCTTTTCTCCGATCAGCAGCCCCGTCGGGCTGTCTCCTGTATTGCTCTCATCCCGGCAGTATTTAACAATACTGAGCGTATTAAAAATCTCAGGTTCCTCAGCTTGGAATGTGACAGCATCCGGTGTCCACTCTACAGGATAGGGTGTTCCGTCCACGCTTATAGGGATCACCTCATCGCTCAGCAGAAACCCCTCCGGAGGAGTCACTTCCTTGGCATAGTACGTTACCCCGCACCGCAGATAATCCGTATCCAGTTTGCCATTTTCATCTGTTGTGTACCCTGTACACGTTTTGGTATAAGTCCCATTTTCACCCGTGTAGACCGTCGCCGGCTGCGTACACGCAGCATCACTGTAGAGCATGTAGACCGCTCCTGCCAAGGTAGCATCCCCATAGGCTTTTCCGTCAACCGTGTTGCCGGCTTTCTTCCTCCCAACAACCGTCACTTTCTTATATTTATTTGTGACTGTCCCTACAAGATAAGTCATGTCCAGAGGATTTCCCTGATCGTCTGTTTTCAGCCCAAGATCATCCTCCCATCCTTCCGTGCCTCCCATATCGCTGGATTTCAGATAGTACACGTTCTGGCTGCTGTTTACTGTAAATCCTTGTCCGGCTGCATACTCCGCCCCTGCGATCAGGTTTCCGTTGCCGGTGGCAGTCTCGGTCAGGATATAGTTGGAAGGGATCGCCTTCACTTTGCTCTCCAGTTCTTCATATGCCAGTCCCTTTCCAGAACCGCTCGTCATGTCAGATGCGTAATGCCATTCCTTTTTATCAAACCTGCCCTTTACTTGCGCCAGTGTATCATCGTCCAGACCGTCATTTCCCTGATGTTCGGTTCCAGCACTATCCGTCCATGTGATGTAATAATATTTGGAAGAGGAGCATTCATACATCAGTGTAAAGAGGATCTCCCCATTGGCATCGGTCACAGCGTCGATCTCATAGCCCCCGTCATCCACAGCGGTCTCCAGACTTGTCCCATTCTGGTCTGTCACGATGAAGGAACTCAGATCGTCATTTTCCACGGACAATGTAAAACTGGCCCCTGCCAGTGCATTCCCATCCTCATCTACTTTCTTGATCTTTACTTTCTGCCGGAACTTCAGTGTATCCTGATAAGAATGCTCAGTCACTGGTGACGTCGTTGGGACAGAATCGACTGTCATCAGTTCCTGCCATCCCCTTGATGCCCCAGACTTTTTCCATAACTGTACCGTAGCAGAAAAAGCATCCGCCGTTTCAAAGATATCAGAATACAGCTGTTCTGCTGACTTGCTTGGAAAATATCCATTGTTTGCTTTGATTTCCTGAATGATGTTCGTCAGGGCTGTCCTGCCTGTCGCCCCTTCCTTTACACTCCAGAAAAGCCCCTGTGCGATCACCCATGCACTTTTGGAACCCTCCTGTTTTGTGTCATACCAGTATATGATCTTCCCCATCAGCAGGTCATCTCCCGTACTGGTGTTGGTATAAGTTGCCTGCCCGCCATTCACCTCATAGGTGGCGCCACGGGAACACTTTCCTCCCAGTGTCATACAGAACCCGGTGCTGTTATTCAGCTCCCACTTGAACCAGTTGCCGGACTTGGTCTTTCCGCCAATGTTGTATGAACCATTTACATACACCCGGTCGTAGCCCACGCTTGCAGCATGTACCGTCCGGCTTTTCATCTGCGGGCAGACCGTAAGCACTATGACTGCCGCCAGTATGCCCGCCATAAATCGTTTCCATTTCCTCTTCATCATTGAATCCTTTCCTGTGGCTGTCCCACAAATTTATTTTAATGAAAGCTGTGCTTTTTCTGCACTGTATCTTTTTTCTGGCTTGACCCATCCGAGTGCTTTTTCTCTCTTCAGCTGCTGCGTACTGATCCCCAGATGCTTACAGATCTCAAAACCAGATTTTTTAATCTTTAATGCATACTCAAGATACAGCCTTTGTTCATAAGAGAGCCTTGCCCTTGGCATCTTTTCCCCTCCTTTTTTGTACAGTTTTTTCCCAAAAACAAAAAAAGAGTGCAAAAAGCACTCCGGTTTTTGGTACTTTTCGCACTATATATTAACATTTTCTCCACTATTACAGAAATTAATTTATTGGTTGTTAAAATAAAAGAACAATTAATTTCGTAAAAAATGGGAATATTGCCGGATCCGGACCCGCTTTCGCTAGGTAAACTTGTAGCGGTACTAAGGCTGCAAGGTGCAAAAGCACCTCGTGCAAAAGCACCTCGTGCAAAAGCACCTCGTGCAAAAACGCACCTTATACGCAGCCTAAGAACCGACACGTTTACAAGGTCCTCCTCTGGCAATATTCCCATTTTTCACGAATTTTCCTTTGCAGTTTATGAATTGCAACAACCAATCAAAATTGTCCTCTTTAATGTGTTCTTTCAATATGTTTCTTCGAATCGCATAATCCCGGCAAACGTCTGGGGATCCCATACTCCTCCATCAATTTTTTCTGTAAAATGTGATCGGCCGCAGAACGCACCACATCCTCTACCCTGCCATCTGCTATCAATCTGGCATTTAAAAGATTTATTTTCCCGATTCCTTTTTCCACTCCATCCTGAACCATTTCATCAATCGCAAGACACATATTCATCTCTCCTTTCGCTTTGACCGTTTGCTTTTTTATGACAAATCCTCTTGTTCCACTCAAAGATGCAATCACATCATAGGCATCCTGCCGCAGATGTGTGAACTCCTCATGATCATCTACATAGTTTCTCAGTGCTTCTCTGTCATTCTGACGCATCAGAAATCCAAATACTTCTTTGAGATCCGTAACAAACGCATCACTGGATGCCAACTGGTTAACATCTACTAGATTTATCCGGAAATCATTACAACAAGACCGCAACACATCCTGAATCTCTTTTGGATAAGAATCTACCTCCAACATTTCAGATAAGGATCGTGGTGCATTCCACTTTTCTTTTCCATGATACAGAACAATCGTCACAACTGGTATGAGCCGGTCTGTCTGATTTTGCAAAACCACAAACATATTCCTTACTGGTAAGATCCTGCTTTTTCCAGTGTTCCTTTTGGATCTGTTTATAATCCTTATCGTAGTAAATTGATTCATAGTTCATCAATTTTACCGGCAATGCATAATGCACGGAATCCTCTGGTTCCAACCCTAACACAACCCGACTGGAACCACATTTCCATTGCTTTAGATGATCGCGAACAAACTCCTTATCGCCATTCCCTCTGGCATGGTTTCCACAGCGTCTTGCCTTTGTATCCAAATCCGACAAATCCTTTGCAAGTACCACCTGCTTTCCACCAAAAACAACGACATTAAACAAATCCGCAAACCTCTCGTTGTCAGCCAGAAATTCATTCATTGCTACATTGATTCTTCCCAATTAACCACTTCCTAACTTTATTATACTATATAGTTTTGTTTTGTCAACTATAAATTTGTTTTTGGAATCCTTCACGATAGTGAGAAAGATCATTCCGAATAAAAAAGAACTTTTTTATAAACAGATTATAACACGAATTTTCTATTTCGTAAAGACATCAAATTTGGGGGATTATACTCGTAATACGATTCTCATAAGAAAAAAAGCGGTATCAACGCTCTTTTTTTCTCACCACCTTGCCCGCACATGCGGACAGTATCCAGTCTTCCTGACTGCCCGGACTGCCACATAGCATCCACACTGTCCGCAAAGGCCTCCCCGCAATTCACTGCATCTGTCACAGAGCATAAGCCGCTTCTCGTACTCCTGATCCGAGACCTTATCTTCCTGCGGTATGTTGGCGATATAATCCTGAAGCTTCATCTGCTCCTTTTCTAACATTTCCTTCGTCCACGTACACTTTGGACAAAATCTGATCTGCTTCTCCACCACAACTCTCCCTTTTACAATCATAGCCCGGCATAGCATCCGGCTATTTAAGCACCAGCGTCACAATACTACACGGAGGCATTTTCACTATAAGCGTGCTGTCCGTCAAAGATGCGCCATCAAATCCGGCAGGCTGCACCACATCCAGCTTTTCAAAGGTGTTACGGTCATCCATTTTCCCAGTAAGGATCGTTCCGCTGACAGAAGAAAACTTTCCTACTACTTCTGTAGAAATATCCATTTCCTCCGTAAGCGATGTATTGGCAAGAGTAATCGTAAGTTCTCCGCTGTCATTCATCGACGCCGACGAAGAAACCAACGGAATCTCAAATCCCTCACATTTTTCTACCGGCACATCCAAAAAACAGTCAACCAGCATAGCATTCTGATGCCGCTTATACATCTCAAACACATAATACGTCGGCGTCTTCACGATCTTGGCTCCCTCTGTGAGAATCACCGCCTGAAGTACATTGACTACCTGTGCGATATTTGCCATCGCGATCCGGTCACAGTGGCGGTTGAAAATATTCAGATTAAGTGCCGCCACCATCGCATCGCGCATCGTATTCTGCTGATACAAAAATCCCGGATTCGTTCCCTCTTCCACCTGAAACCACGTTCCCCATTCATCGACAATGAGCTTGACCTTATGTTCCGGGTCATATTTCCCCATGATCTCTAAGTGACGATCGATCATTTCCTCGATCCGGAGAGTCGCCTCGATGGTTTCATAATACTTTTTCTTATCAAATTGTGTGGCGGAGCCTTTCTCATCCCAGCCGCCCGGCACGGTATAATAATGCATACTGATCGCATCGGCATATTTATCACCAATGATACTCATCAGCTTATCCGTCCACGCATAGTCCCCCGCATCCGGCCCGCAGGCGATCTTATATAACTGATTGTCACCGTAATTGCGGCAATATGTCTGATACCTGCGGTATGTATTTGCATAATATTCAGGTGTCATATTTCCGCCACAGCCCCAGTTCTCATTTCCGACACCAAAATATTTTACCTTCCACGGTTCTTTTCTTCCATTTTCTGCGCGCAGCTTTGCCATCGGGGACTCTCCGTCAAACGTCATATATTCGATCCACTCCGACATTTCCTGTACCGTACCGCTTCCCACATTTCCATTGATATACGGTTCACAGCCAAGCTGATCACATAATTCAAAAAACTCATGGGTTCCAAAACGATTATCCTCTACCACACCGCCCCAGTGAGTATTGATCATGCGTTTTCTATTTTCTTTTGGGCCAATGCCATCCCGCCAGTGATACTCATCCGCAAAACAGCCGCCCGGCCAGCGAAGCACCGGCAAGTCCAGATTTTTCAGTGCCTCCACGACGTCATTTCTCATTCCATTCGTATTGGGAATCTCTGAATCCTCCCCGACATAAATCCCCTCATAAATACAGCGCCCCAGATGCTCGGAAAAATGCCCATAAATCTCTTTATTGATCTTACCAAGCTTTCTTTTTGTGTTGATCAGTCCTTCCACTTTTTTCATGATGATCCTCCATTTTTCATTCTGACTTTGCAAAACAATTTCAATGCTTCATTCAAACTGACCCTATCATAAAACAAAAGACAGCCAAATAAAATGGATTATTTTGCTGCCCTTTTGTATTATTTTGTTCTCACCCAAAATATCCCTTAAATTCAATCCGGTATTTTCCCTCCGGAAACAACTCATGATACAGCGCAAGCAGATAGTCATCCGTCATACTGGAAATGAAATCGACAACCACCTGATCCGGCTCCTCCTCCAGATACTGTTCCTGAAACTTCACATCTTTTCGCAGATATGCCACATGATGCTTGTATAAAATGGAATTTTTATCATGTTCTTTTGCCTGCGAAAGAAGTTCCTCATAAATTGCCTCAAACATCGGCTCGACCGTTTTATAGATTGAATCCACCCGCGGATTCCCATAGATCAGTTCATAATTTTCCTGTTTTGCTCTGGAAAATGCCTCATAATAGACACGCTCCATGCAGATAAATGGCTTGCCATAGCTGTTCTCAACGATATTTACGATCATATTGTTGATGATCTCCGCATTCGTGCTGCCGATCTCGCCGCCGGAAAACACCTCGTCGCCGCTTAAGATTTCCACCTTCTTTGCGTCCTGTCTGTCTTTTCCGAGATAGGCAATGATATCACTGACACGCATGACACATGCCTCTAGCGTTGACGGTATCTGCCTTTTATTTGCCTCCGGATCTGTATAACATTCCTCAACCTGGGCGTCAAATTCTGCAAATGACGACAAGGCGGCGGGCCGGTACTCCGACATTTCCATCTCGCCATTGTGGCACAGCACTCCGTCAAGTACCTGAAGGCTGATATTCCAGTTTACCATCTTATCAAGCACCCTCACGCTCTGCACATTGTGGTTAAAATACCGTCCCGTGTGTTCATGATAGATCCGGTTTAAAAACCGCTCACCCGCATGGCCAAACGGCGTATGCCCGATATCGTGTCCAAGCGAAATCGCCTCGATCAGATCCACATTCAGCCCGAGAAGCTGACCAATATTCCTTGCGATCCGCGACACTAACTGCACATGAAGGGCGCGGCGTGAAATATCATCGTTCTGATACCCGGAAAGCACCTGTGTCTTATCCGAATACCGGTTATAATATGGATTATGTAATATTTTCTCACAGTCGCGGATAAACGCAGGACGCCACAGATTCGCCTTGTCATGATCCATCCGTCTCCGGATGACATTTTCGTCCCGAAACGCATACGGATTGACCGCATGGGCGCTCCGGTCAGCCCGGATCCTGTCCTGCAGCTGCCCCGAAAGGGAATGATAATTCGCCATTTGACACCTCCACCAATTTTCTATTTTAACCGATACAATACTTCTTCAAAACATACCCCGTCTGTCTCCGGAATATCAAATTTTTCCGTCACCAGAATGCAGTCCCGCACAAAAGCCGCCGCCTTTCTCACAGACTCCTCAAAACCGATGCCATTGACACAGTCTGCAGCAATGATAGCTGCAAAAATATCTCCTGTCCCGGATCGCACTTTTCCCACCCGTTTCTGTCTCAGCACCTTGAGTTCTCCCGGTCTCTCGCTCAGTGCATTGGAAATAAACTTCCCAGAAGAAAAGCCCGATACCACAATTTTCCCAGCACCCAGACTTCGGAGTTTTTCCATCATGGCAAGCAATTCCTTCCGGCTCCACCCGCTTTCCTTATAGGGCATACCGGTGAGCATACATGCTTCCGTCACATTCGGCGTAAGAATATCTGCAAATTCCACAAGTTCCTTCATTTTATCACACATTTCCTCCGTATAAGTCGGATATGCTTTGCCATTCTCACCCATCACCGGATCAATGATGACATGGGTCCGTTCATCCCGAAACTGCCGGATAAACTCCCGCACGATCTGAATCTGTTCAGCTGACCCAAGAAATCCACTGCTGATGCCTTCAAACCGAAGATCCAATTTTTTCCATTCCGCCATATAATCCCGCATCCGGTCGGTATAATCCTCATAAAAAAACGAGGAAAAGCCTGTATGATTAGAAAAAATCGAAGTAGGCAGTACACATCCCTGAACTTTCATATGGGAGATCACCGGAAGAGCCACTGCTATCGAACACCTTCCAAAACCGGATATATCATTTATGACCGCTATTTTCTTTTGATTATTATGAGCCATCGTCATTTCACACTTTCCTGTATTTTCATACACAACATTTATCCCATAAAAAATAATACCGATTCTGCAAAAGAATGTCAAGTAAACAAGTCATCCATCAACTCCTCCACCTCTCTCTGGATCTCTTCCTTCCTTTTTTCATCCTTCTGATAACCTGTCTCTTTGTCAAAAATAACGCAGTCGCCCTCACTCACTTCAAATCCAAACGAAGCGGCATCTATTTCCTCAAAACCGCCATCCTCTCTCTCGCAGACAGCAATTTTTCCCTCTTCGATCCGGTCTATGATATAACGCATTATCTTATTCTCCATTTCCGATACATACTTTACACGCACTGTACCCTGCTTTTTTCACCTCGGACAGTTTCTTTTTCACACTGCTCTTTGTCAAATACCGGCAGCCCTGTCGATGGTATTTTTTTCCGCTTCCCGTAACATACACATATTCTTTTTCCCCGGACGACGCCAGATTCTCCTGTGGCGCGATCTTCTCTGCTATCGGTTTCGTATTAAACGTGATCTTTTTTCCGTTTGATACAGCAATAATCGTCCCTTTTTTATCCGTGCGGAAATACTTCACCTTCTGCTCTGAAAGAATCTGCAGCACCGCCTCCGCCGGGTGTCCATAGGAATTTCCTGCCCCTACGCTGATCACAGCATACGAGGGGCGCACCTTTTTCACCCACGCCGAAGTCGTACTATTTGCCGACCCATGATGCCCGCACATAAGCACATCCGACTTGATCTTCATACCGTTCCCCATAATATCCGCAATCGCATTTTCCTCACAGTCCCCGACAAACATAAAACTGTTTTTGCCATAAACCAGACGGAATGCCACTGAATAATTATTGATATTCGATCCGTACTGGTAAGAATTTGGCGCAAGGAGAGTAAAAGAAGCCTGTCCCAATTTATATGCCGCTCCCGGCTTCGCCTCCGTTATTTTCATTCCCTTTGCTTGAATCTTCTTTAAAAGATCCACATATGTTTTTGTCGTGTGGCTCTTTCTCGACATGATGATTCTGCCGACCGAAAAATTCTCTATCACATCCGCCATTCCGCCGATATGGTCTGCGTGGGGATGCGTAGCAATGACATAATCCAGTTTTTTTACCCCCTGCGACTTTAGATAGTTGACGATCTTATCACCATCTCCCACATCTCCGGCATCAACAAGCATGTTTTTGTTTTTCTGCCGGATCAGCACACAATCGGACTGGCCGACATCAATATAGTGAACCTTCAATTTGTCTGACGCCGCCTGCAGCGTCCTGCTCTCCTCCGGCGCAAGGAACATAACCGCGCATACTGCCATAAAAATAACAACTGCGATATGACAGACCGTTTTTTTCACATATGAATACATCCGTTTCCTCCTATTTCTGCCCTGACTGATATCTGCTTTCTATTATATTCTATTTTTTTTTGAGGTTCAATGCATTTATCACTTTCCTTTTTGAAAAAAACTTGTTATAATGGAAAAAATATAAATTTTTTGTAAAATATTTCTATAGAAAGAGGACAAAGCGGCTTATATACGAATTACATTAAAAATAGGGGGATTTCACATGATAAAAGAGGTAAAATATGCCACGTATGCCGTCAGCCACCACGATGATCTGCGTATCATATCCTTTGACGATGGGTTTCTTGAACTCACTGGCTATGAAGAAACAGACATCCACGACAAAAAATTAACATTACGGGACCTGATTCCGCCAGAACTCTGGGAGGAATATCTGGCTGTCATGAATCAGGCAAACCGCTCTGGAAATGGCTCAGGCTATCTGGAGCATCCAATTCTAAGAAAAGACGGAAGCAGTATCGTTGTTCTTTGTTTTCGAAGAAAGCGGGAAGATGGTTCCGGTGTTTCTGACGTTCTCATTACTGATGTGACAAATCACATCAAAGCACAAAATATTATTTTAGAACAAGCAGTAGAAAATCGTCTGTGGCTGAAAAAATTAAGTTTCATTTCTGAAAATGAAGAAGAGTACATAGTTGACTACAGTTGTAGAAACGACCATCTGAACATCACCATTATAAAAGATGGGGAGGCAAACCATATCCATTCGATCGACAATTACTCTGCCTCTCTTTCCGACTTGTCAACCATGCACCCGGATGACAGGGAAGAATACCGCAATATTTTTCATGCCGCTCCTTCCATACAGAAAAAGGCTGTTTTTGATTTCCGGAGTACCCTTTTTAATGGAGAATACAACTGGTACCGCTCTACCTATGCCCCTTATCATGACAAAGAGACGGGGGATACGCATATCATCGGCAGGATCATAAACATTGATCAGGAGGTTCTGAGAAATGAGGAGCTTCAAAGGCATGCCCAGATTGACGTCGTGACGTCACTGTACAATCAGGGAGCGTGCCGCACGATGATCGACGAAATCGCACTGGAAAATCCCGAACACTGTAAAAACGCTTTTATCCTGATGGATCTGGACAATTTCAGGGAGTTCAACGACCGTTTCGGACACGCCAAAGGCGACGATGTCCTGAAAAAAGTCGGCGATATCCTGAGAAACTTCTTTAATTTCGGCCCGGATATCATCGGCCGGCCGGGAGGCGATGAATTTATCATATTCGTACAGGATATTCCCTCCGCTGAACTGGTTCAGAAGTACTGTGAAGACCTGTGTTTAGAGATCAGCAGCTCGTATTTTGGCGTGAAAAATAAGTTCCCGCTCACAGCCAGCATCGGCGTCGTGATCCAAGACAATGGCCCGGACAGTTTCGATTACCTTTACCGCTGTGCAGACGAAGCTCTTTATAATCAGAAAGAGTACGCAAAAAACGGGGTCTGCTTTTACAAACCCCGTTAAAGAACTGCAATATATTATTTTTTCCATGTACTCGGCGAGAACAACAAAAGCAATGGGAATAATTCCAGTCTGCCGGCGATCATATCAAAAATCAGTACAAGCTTGGAAAGCGGGGAAAACAGCGCAAAATTTTCCATCGGCCCTACCGCACTAAATCCCGGCCCTACGTTATTGATCGTGGCTGCGACCCCCGTAAAGTTTGTCGTAAAATCAAAACCATCCCGGCTCACGATCAGAACAGACGCCAGATAGACAAGGATATACGCCACAAGAAATACATTGACCGAGCGCACCGTTTCATGCTCTACCTTTCTTCCATCCACAGAAACTTTATACACATTTCTTGGATGGATCATTACCTTTAATTCTTTCAAAAAAGTCTTGATCCATATGATCGCACGGGATACCTTCATGCCTCCTCCGGTACTTCCGGCACAGGCTCCCACAAACATCAATATCAGAAGTATCATCTTGGAAAATTCCGGCCACTGGTTAAAATCTACTGTAGAAAAACCAGTCGTCGTTATGATGGAACCGACTTGGAACACGGCATGTTTTACCGTCTCAAATACATTTCCAAACATGCGGTAAACATCCATGCTGATCAGCGCTGCCGCCACTACAATAATTCCAAAATAAGCTCTTACCTCTGTCATCTTAAACGCATCTTTCCAACGCTTTTCGAAAATAAGCAGGTAATAAAACGTAAAATTCACTCCAAAGGCAATCATAAACACCGTAACCACGATCTGGATATACGAGGAAAAACTGGCAAGGCTGTCGTTATATATTCCAAATCCACCAGTACCGGCTGTACCAAACGTAGTTGTGACCGCATCATAGACACTCATTTTCCCCGCCACAAGAAAAATAAACTCAATAACAGAAAGCGCAATATACATCCCATACAAAAGCTTTGCGGTGGACTTGATCCGTGGCACCAGTTTTCCGACTGTCGGGCCGGGACTCTCCGCCTTCATCAGATACATATTCCGTCCATCTGCAAGCGGGACGATCGCCATCATAAACACAAGTACTCCCATACCGCCGATCCAGTGTGTGAATGTCCGCCAAAAATTCACGCTTTTTGACATTTCCTCCACACTCGAGAGAATCGTGGCTCCCGTCGTCGTAAATCCGGACGCCGTCTCAAAAAGCGCATCAATATAAGAAGGAATCGCTCCCGACATCACAAATGGCAGCGCCCCAAACAAACTGAGCAAAAACCAACTGATCCCGACGATAACAAATCCCTCTCTGGCATATAATGATTTGTCTTTTGGCTTAAATCGCGTTATGATAAATCCGAGTACAAGACAGATCAGAGACGTCAGTGCAAAGTAAAATGCATCGCTCTCTCCATAAATGATCCCAACCAGACATGGCAGGATCAGAAAACATCCCTCAAAATCCAAAAGCCACCCAAGAAAGTATATGACAATTCGATGATTCATCTATCTTTACCTCGCTACTGCTTTCCTACACGGATCACATCCCGGATATCTTTCAGTCCAAGTGTGGTCGTGACGATTACGACAGAATCTCCTACCTGCATCTCATCTTTACCACGGGGGATAATGATATCCCGGCCCCGTATGATGCAGGCAACAAGTGTGTTTTCTTTGATCTGCAGTTCTTCCAGAGGAACCCCCGGAAGTTCTGAATTTTCTTTTACGACAAATTCCAATGCCTCTGCCTTGTCATCCAAAATACGATACATCGTCTCCACATTGCAGCCGATGGAATTTTTCATCGCCCTCACAAACTGAAGGATGTACTGTGCGGTGATCCTCTTCGGATAAACCGTCGTATCAAGATCCAGTTCCCGGATCACTTGGTCAAAATCCATACGGTTTACCTTCGTTGCGATCTTGCCCTCGGACTGGCTTCTCGCAAACAGGGACAGGATTACATTTTCTTCGTCGATATTCGTCAAGGCGACAAACGCCTCCGCTTGTCCAACGCCCTCCTCGATCAATACATTCTGTTTGGAACCATCCCCGCATATAATCTGCGCTTTTGGCAAAAGTTCGGAAAGCTTATCGCACATATCCGGATCCCGCTCGATCAGTTTTACGTTGATCCCCATCGGCAGAAGAAGTCTGGCAAGATAATATGCGGTATCGCCGCCCCCTACGATCATCGTATCCTTTACCTGATGCGTCTCGATCCCAATCTTTTTAAAGAAATCACTCGCCTTCTTCGGTCTGGCTATAATCGACACCACATCTTTTCCCTGAAGCCGGAAATCTCCCTTTGGAATAAAAATCTCTCCCTCACGCTCTACCGCACAGACAAGGATATCCGCTCCTAATTTGGGCGCAATGCTCATCACTAGCATACCATCCAGACTGGAGTCCGCAGGAACCCTGAATTTAAGCATCTCCACACGCCCTTTGGCAAATGTGTCGATCCGGATCGCCGATGGAAAACGAAGCACTCTTGCAATCTCCTGCGCCGCCGCAAATTCAGGATTTATCGTCATGGCAAGCCCGAGCGCCCCTTTTACAAAATTGATCTCATCGCTGTATTCCGGATTTCTCACACGCGCGATCGTCTGACAGTTTCCGGCTCTTTTTGCAATCAGACAGCAGAGAAGATTCAACTCATCCGAGCCGGTCACAGCGATCAGTATATCTGCCTTTTCGATCCCAGCCTCCATCTGCGTCTTATAACTCGCCCCGTTTCCTGCCACACCCATCACGTCAAATTTATTTGACATTTCCTCAACTGCGGCATATCTGCGGTCAATCACCGTGACCTCATTATCTTCTTTATTTAACTCCTCAGCCAGTGTACTTCCAACCTTACCACAGCCAACTATGATAATCTTCATCCTTTTTCCACATGCCTTTCTTTCAGCGTACTCAAAAAAGAGCAGTCTTTTCTACAACATAAATTAACATAATATGTGGAAAAAGTCAATCAAGGGAAAACCCTACATCTTCCTGTTTCAAATAAGCTTCTTTCCAGAATAACCGACTGCCTCCACCTGCCGCATGTGTGGCATATCTCACGCCGATCAATCCCTCTCCCCGTTTCCAGACAAACTGCAGAATATTGATTCCTTCATACCCCTCTCCTTTGGAGGTATAGGAACGATAACAGCGAATATCCTCCCCATGTTTTTCGATCCACTGATGCTCCCCTTCCTCCGTCTCCTTTAAAGGGTCTTCCATCTCCTCTTCCTGACAGACCAAAAGGGCATATTCCGGAAGTTCCCCATGAACTGCCAGACGGAGCTTCTGATCTTCATCCTCTTCTTCCTCATAATCAGAATCAGCAGGGTCTTCTCCACAATTTTCGGTTTCCTCTGCATCACTTCCTTCATAAGAATAGAAGCGGGAAATATAATAAATCTCTGTATCCGTTACCCATAGATAGAAATAAAATTCCTCAAATGTTTCTTCAACATACTCTTTTTCGTCCTCCTCAGAGAAGCCCTCCTCCGAAAAATCTGAAATCCACTGACTCGACACTTCCCGGGGATCACAGTATGTCACCCGATACAAGACACCCTCGTTTCCCCGCAATTCCTCCTGTATCCGCATCGTTGCCTTTCCCCCACTTACTAACTCTAATAGATAGCTGACCTCTGCGTCACCGGTTGCCGTCTTTGGGAAGAATGGATTGTCCGGAACTTTTTCATTTGAGGCATAAATGCCGGATTGATTCCGTGATTCCTCCACACGTCTGCGGGATGTTTCCTCTGACAAATCTTTTTCCGGATCGGAATGGACTCCACCACATCCAGACAGACTGACTGCGATCGATGCAATTATCAAAATCAATACACCATATCTGACATGGCTTTTGGCTGACATTGTTTGTTTCCTCATAACTGCTGCCTCCTCCTGTTTTTTAATTGTCAACCTTAATTATAACATGATGGTTTACTTTGTCAACCTCTATTGTATCCCACTACCCTTTTGAACTGTTTGCATTTTATAGAAAGTCAACAAGACTTCGCATAAAAATAAGAATAGCTCCCGGATGAGGACCTTATAAACATGTCGGTTCTTAGGCTGCGTATTAGGTGCTATTTTAGCACGAAGTGCAAAAATTGCACTTTGCAGCCTTAGTACCGCTACATGTTTATATAGCGAGAGCGGATCCTCATCGGGAGCTATTCTTATTTTGTGCAGGATTATTGTTCTCTATAAAACATGCCATCTTTAATAATACTGCGCCTGTGCCGTCCAGAGCGAATGATACAGCCCCTCCGGCTCCTTCATCAACTTTTCATGACTGCCTCTCTGCACGATCTTTCCCTGATCGAACACGACAATATCATTGCAGAAGCGGCAGGACGAAAGCCGGTGCGAGATATAGACCGCTGTCTTGCTGCCGACCATCTCATTAAATGCCGAGTAGATTTCGTATTCAGCCACCGGGTCAAGCGCTGCTGTCGGCTCATCTAGCAGGATAAACGGAGAAGCCCGGTACAATGCGCGGGCGATCGCAATCTTTTGCTTCTCTCCGCCGGACATTTTCACGCCCTCATCATACTGCTCACCCACGTATGTATCGATTCCATTCTCCAACTCCTCCAGACGTTTGCCAAACCCCGCCCTCACAAGGCAGTCCCGGATCTGCTCTTCGTCATATTCAGAAGATGTGGCAACATTTTCTGCGATGGAAAAATCAAACATCGAAAAATCCTGAAATACGATTGAAAATAATTTCATATATTCCCGATAATCAAATTTTCTCACATCCACGCCATTTAAAAGGATTTCGCCCTCTGTCGGGTCATACAGCCGACATAAAAGCTTGATCATCGTCGTCTTTCCGGAACCATTCTTTCCGACTAGTGCCATCTTCTCCCCAATCCTCATTTTCAGGGAAAAATCTTTCAACGCATACTCCTCGCTTCCCGGATATCGGAATGACACATTGCGAAACTCGATCTCATACTCGTTATCCCGCCGCTTTTCGACCGGAAGCGTTCCGTGATACAGCTTTCCCTCCGAATCCAGAAATTCAAATGTCGAACTCTGGCGGCGCGCGACCAGTAAAAAGCCCATAAGATTGCTGATAACCTGTTGGATCGATGTCGTCAGGCGCTCAAAGCAGGCGACATAGCGGACGAGATCTCCGACTAATATACTTCCGCCGACTGCCATCAGCGTCAGAAAAAAATAACAGACTCCGCTGACTCCGGCACTAAATACATTTCCAAACACATCCTTTTTCCCACTTTCTTTCGCCATGTCCTCTTCTTTTTGCTTAATCCATTCTTTCCCATGCTCAAACACATATTCTTCCAATAATGGTCTTGCATGATATAGTTTGATATCCTTACGAATCTCTGGCGTGCCATTATACATAAAATACCACATCAGATTGATCTTCTCCGGTTCATTTTTAGGCCATCTCTGCATGATCTTATGCAACTTTTCCCCAAAATAATTTGTCCCAGCTGCATTTACAACGATCATAACGATCAGCACACCAAAATAAACATAGGTAAGAAGACTTCGGTTTTCCCACAACTGATGCATCACCGGAACCATCATTCCGATTGCAAACAGCACATTACATATATGGAGAAAAAAATCCTCGATACACCGATACGCACCATATATTCCATCTCCCCAGTTATTATCCTCCTGCATCCGGCTATACAGTTCGTTGACATAGGGACTTTCAAAATCCGGCCAGTCCATTTCCATGCTTTTCCCATTTTTCCGGACTGCCACCCCATCCCATGAACTCATTTTGATGCGTTCGCATTTTTTCCGAACCCACCCGGACAGAATACTCAGCACGAACCCGACAGCCAGCCAGAAAATTGTCCGGTACACTAACTCTCTCATGGATATTTCAGTTACCAGACCATTTAACACCATCGCTGACACATAAATCCCGATATAGCTTCCGGCAGTCGTCAAAATCTGCAGAAGCGCTGTCATCGGTACAAAACTGCGATCCAACTGGCATACCTCCTGCCACAGCCTGCGGCAGACTTGGATTTTCTCATGAAACGTCAGAGCATCGGTCAGCTTTTTACTCATAACACTCATTTCCTTCGCCCCCTTCCTCTCCGCTAAGATTATAATAATGACTCTGGACTTCGTATAGATCCGCATAATCGCCGCCCCGTTCCATCAGCTCCCAATGCGTCCCGACCTCCGCGATCGTGCCGTCCTTCATAAAGAAGATCCGATCTGAAAACTGCGTACTTGCCAGACGGTGCGAAATAAATACCGCTGTCTTGCCGCCGCAAAATTCCTCATATCTCTCATAAATTTCCTTTTCGGCAAGCGGATCCAGACTAGCAGTCGGCTCATCCAGTAAGAGAACCGGCGCCTCCTTATATAAAGCCCTTGCAAGCAAAAGCTTTTGGTTCTGGCCTCCTGACAAAAATACCCCCTCGTCCGTCAGTTCTTTTGCCATATACGAGTCCGGCGTAATCCCCTTTTCCTCCAATTCTTCCCATAAACCTGCCTTTTTCAGCACTTCTACAACACGCTCTCTGTCAATCTGCGTCTTGGGCTGAAGTGCAACATTTTCATCCAGCATAAATGGAAAAATTGCAATATCCTGAAATACTGCCGCATACAATGCATACACATCCCTTTTCCCCAAGCTTCGTATGTCCACCCCATTGATCCTGACCTGCCCGGAGGTTGGCTCATAAAAACCGATCATCAATTTGATCAGCGTCGTTTTTCCTGCCCCATTCAACCCGACAAGCGCAACATGCTCCCCCTTCTTTATCGTAAAACTCAAATCCCGGATTGTCGGCTCCTTGCTGCCCGGATAATAAAATGTCACATGGTCAAATACGATCTCCACACCCCCGGAAGCATCCGGCATCTCCTCTTCCCCCGCCTTCATGTCCTCCGGCGGCACCGCTAAATACTCCCTCAAATCATTGACTCCCACATTTGCAGTCCTGAGACTGCTGACCTGCCTCACCATCTGCTGGATCCAGTTGGAAAACCCGACGATCGCGCCAAAATAAAGCATAAAATCCCCTACGCCGATCTCCCCCTGAATCGTTCGCATGATCAGGTATACATATGCCAGACTGTCCCGGAGAAATCCAAGCACACAGTTCATAATGTGTGTATAAAATTCCTGCCTGCCCCTCTCCTTCCGAATCTTATTTCCCTCTCCCTGCCACTTTTTCATCAACCCGGTCAGCCATTCCTGCATATGATAAACACGGATATCCTTTCCGGCCCATCTGCCACAGTTGATGCAATAATATAATTTCTTCTGGATCTTTGCAAATAAATCCTTTGTCCGTTCATAACACGCAGTCTCCCTTTTCTGAAACCAGTATGTCACCGCAGAGGATAACAGCAATAAGACCACGACCAGAACATGAAGCGATGAAAGGATCCCCGTATACAAAAAGAAGCAGCAAAAGCTGATCACAAGCTGAGGCACCACCTGATAAAACCGCGAAGTCGCCCCAGAATCTCCTTGATTTACTACATTTAGCGCCCGCTGATATTTCTCGAGCGATTTTCCGTTTTCCGCTTCTGAATAATCACAGTCGATCGAAGCGAAAAATATTTTTTGCAAAAATACATTCCTCATATCATTGAAATAAAAATATTTGGCACTGCTTACATATCCATTTACTGCCTGCAAGACAAAAAGACTCCCCACCAAAACTGCAAGTGTCCCTGCGATCTGCATCACCTCCGCCTTTTGCACAAAAAGGTCTACTGCCGCCTTTGGTAGATAGATTTGAAACACCGGCAGAAAAATACCGGTCACGATCGAAATCAAAGAAAAAATCAAAATTCTTTTATCATAGAGCCAGCTTTCCTTTGTCAGATAAACGATATTTTTAATGATGCTATAGTTCTTCCTTTTATCCATTCCCAATCCTCCTACTCGTTTTGCAAAATAATCCCCGGGATTCCTGACTGCTTCTAAAGTATAACACATATTTTCCCAAAACAAAAAATCGCGCACAAAAGGTTCTCTCCTGTACACGAGTGGTAAATCCATCTGCTTTTTTGCAGCACACTAGTGTGGTGACCTGTTGATATTTGATAAAACTACGAAGAATATTTACGCATCGGCAAGGCGGATGAACGAGTCGTAGCGGTGTCTACGTCGAGTGAATCCAACACAGTCCGATGGTGTAAATAGACAAGTAGTTTTGTTAATTATGAACAGGTCACCACACTAGTCCAAACGGAGCATGATCTCCGTCGCAAATACCCCATCTTCGTTCTGGCGGTTGATATAACCTCCATATTTCTCCACAACCTTGTCCACACGCAGCAATCCAAAACCATGTCCGCCCCGTTTGGTCGTCAAATAAGCTTTTCCCTGCCTGCGTATATCGTTTGTCATAGAATTTGATATATAAATATAAAGCTGCCCCTTTAATATATCAATGTATACTCGGATAAATCTCTTTTCACGGTCGGCCTCTTTCCGGCATGCCTCAATCGCATTATCCAAAAGATTTCCGATGATGATGCAAAGATCCACCTCTGACACCAGCAGTTCCTTCGGTACGATCGCCTTTGCATTAACATGAATCCCATGCTGTTTTGCCACCCCGAGCTTGCTGTTTAAGACCGCATCGATCCGGACATTTCCCGTCTTGATCACCGCATCCACCGCCGTCAGGTCAACGTCGAGTTCATTCAAAAACGACTCCAGTTCTTCATACTGCCCCATCACAAGGTGCGCCTTCATCGTCTGGATGTGATGCTTGTAATCGTGCCGCCATCCTCTCACCTGCCGGTACATATTTTCTACCTCTTCGCAGTGCTTCTCAATCAGGTCGCTCTGATAGAAGACAATCCTTTGATCCACTACCCGGAACATGACCGACCGG
>JAMPFC010000080.1 GCA_023664685.1 Roseburia sp.
TAGCGCGAGCGCTCCATGTGTGAGAACTTTTCTTCTTAAAATACGTAACCTAGCAAGACACTACCCCTTTACATACTCCCCCACAAACCACGTCAAAAGCTCCGTATTCTCCCTCGTGATCTTCTTCAACTGAGAATGTGGCAGCGGACACATAACAGAACCCGTCTCTACCGTGACATTCGGTATCTTTTTATTGTAGATGAGCCAGTCGCCAAAGCCACCGTTGGGATCTGTGCTGATTGATTTTGGCATGAGGCGGTATCTGGTAAAGGAGTTTACTTTCTGGGCGAGCTGCCGCTGTTTTTCGTACAAAGCAGGTGTTCCCTCTACGTTATAGTTCCAGTAAAGAATGCTTCCGGTCGAGTGATAATTCAACGCTCCCCGGATGCCTGACATCCCATTGATAAATGCCATCATGGCTTTTGTCTCTTTTTCGGAGGCAGCCTTTTTACCCGGGTATGAAATCCCATCCGGCTTCTTGGGCTTATTCTCCGGATTCCAGCCACCCGGAAAATTGAAGTTCAGATTAACCCCTCTGGCATTTGCTTTCCACGTGCGGGCAGAGGCTTTTGTCTTCTGGCATATTTTTCTGAGCTTTTCCGAACGGATCGCACCAAAACCATACTGAGAAATCGTGACCCCATCCGGATTGATCATCGGTACGACGTACAGGCAGGTGCTTTTTAATGTCCCTTTGTAATCTGCATACTGGCGCAGGATTTCCTCGCATTTATGCACGATCATAAGCGGGTTGAGCCATTCCCTCGCATGGATTCCGGCGTCGATCACAATTTTTTTGCCCGCCGACGGATTCCCGATACGGAGACACCAGATCGTCCTTCCATCCTCACTGCTCCCGATACTTTTTAACGACGCCTTGCCCCTGTATTTCCATGCAATATTTTTCAGATCCTTTGTCATATCTTCATAACTGTAAAGGGTATCCTTTTCATTTACGAGCCACGGTTCTTCCTTGACAGTGATTTTCGTCTTTGCGATGTTGCGGCCCGACTTTTTTACCTGTGCGACCACAACTGCAGAACCTTTTTTTCTGGCTGTGACGATTCCCTTTTTATTGACTCTGGCAACTTTGGGGTTGGAAGAGACAAAACGGAGATTTTTATAAGGATAATTGTATTTGAGCGCTGCGCTTTTCCCCTGATAGACCACTTGGGAAGATGGGCTTTTCGCATAGAGGCGGGGTGCAAAATACACATACACATAAATACTTTCCCCGGAATCTTTTGCCTTGACCTGAACGATGGCATACTGCTTCTTATCCTTTGCCCGGTCTGTGCATGTAACGGTTCCGCTGCCGGATACCTTAACCTTCCCCGATGTAATGTCCTTTTTACTTGCCCCTCCTGTTATTTTGAATGTAGAGGGTCTGGTGGGGAGGAGTTTGACCGGATCGGAAACATACGAATCAATATGATAGAGTTTGCCTTTTTTTACTTTCCCATAGCGGATTCCTTTTTGTCCCCCGGAATAAAAATGTGCCTCTTTATTTTTAATCGCCAGAGGCGTCTCCTTCTTTTTACTTCCCGGTTGTCCTGTCTGCGCCGGCTCTGCCGATGGCTCCGTCGATAGCTCTGGTGCCTGCGTCTGAAAAGGTGCCGGTGTCTTGCCGGCATCCGATGAAGCATTCGAGGCGCCGCCGGATACAGCAGTTCCCGTCGTCCCTGACACATAGGCAAAAGCCTCCTGTGGTTTTCCGGCGTCTTCCGCACAGACTGCGCATAATAAACTCAAACAGATCAAAACTGTACTGATCAATTTTTTCTTCAATATAACCAAGCCTCCCACATTCATATATATGATTGTGATATCCTCATTATCCCAAGAAAGGGTACCTCTCGATCCGGAAGTACCCTTTCTTAAAATCTTTTCTTATTTTAATCCAAATTCATGTCAAAATTATGCAAGCTTACTTTTAGCAACATCTACCAGTGTTGCGAAGCCCTCCGGATCACTGATCGCCATCTCGGAAAGCATTTTACGGTTTACATCAACCTCGGCAAGTTTCAAGCCATACATAAATCTGCTGTAGGAAAGCCCATTGATACGTGCTGCTGCGTTGATACGTGCAATCCACAGACGTCTGAACTGTCTTTTTCTCTGCTTTCTTCCTGTATAAGAAGTCTCAAGCGCACGCATAACAGACTGTTTTGCTATACGGTACTGCTTGGATCTTGCGCCTCTGTATCCCTTTGCTAATTTCAGAACTCTTTTATGTTTTTTCTTTGCGTTTAAACCGCCTTTAATTCTAGCCATTTGTCATTTACCTCCTTTGATAAACCATCAGCTATATGGCATGATCTTTTTCATCGTCTTTACATTCGTAGCATCTACTTCTGTCTGCTTTCTGAGATTTCTTTTTCTCTTCGTCGTCTTCTTTGTCAGAATGTGGCTTTTATTTGCTTTGTTCCGCATCAGTTTTCCGGTTCCGGTTACTTTGAATCGCTTTGCAGCGGCTCTTTTTGTTTTCATTTTCTGATTTGCCATGATTATTTCCTCCGTTTATATTTTGATAGACTTCATATCCCTATCACTACTTTGTGGCTGTTAAAAACATGATCATGCTTCTTCCTTCCATTTTAGCCTCTTTGTCGATCGCTGCGACATCCTCAAGTTTTTCAAAAAATGAGTTCAACACCTCGCGTCCCACATCTTTATGTGCCATCTCACGACCACGAAAACGAAGCGTCACCTTGACCTTATCACCTTTTGACAGGAATTTGCGAGCCTGATTTGCTTTTGTATTGAGATCATTGGTATCGATATTGGGAGACAGACGAATCTCCTTTACATCGATGGTTTTCTGTTTCTTTCTGGCCTCTTTTTCCTTCCTTGCCTGCTCATAACGGTATTTCCCGTAATCGATGATCTTGCACACCGGCGGCTTTGCCGTAGGAGCAATCTTCACCAAATCAAGATCGGCATCCTTTGCCTTAAAATAAGCCTCTTTGGCTGACATAATTCCAAGCTGTTCTCCGTCTGGGCCGATCACGCGCACTTCCCTGTCGCGGATCTGCTCATTAATCATTAAATCGCTGATAACCTGCACCTCCAAAATGAAATAAAAAAAGATAACTGTTTTTAAGCCAGCTATCCACATGATCCATTATTTCTCATTATGAAAAAATGATATCCCCAAAAAATGGTTGACCGTTGACGTGTGATAACAAAGCGCTCTGGCTGTTATACGGCAAGGTGAGAGTGGATAACTCTGCTTTTTATACCTTCGCTATCTTATCACACATCCGGCCATCCTGTCAAGTTATTTTTCGCAAAAATCAATCAAGAAATCAATTCGATTTCGTATAATGACATCTCACCCATTCCTCATCACTTTTCTCCAGACTGAAAACATAGTCACCCTGCTCCCCTTTTAATACTGTTCCGTAAGCTTTATAACCGCCCTCGGAGAGATAGTACAGGCTGTCTGTATCGGCACTGGCTATCATGGTAAACTCATCATCACCATATTCAATCTCAGCGATCCCTTTCTCCGTCGCTGTTATAATGCTGTTTTCTTTTGTTCCAAGAGCAATCCCCGGGTAATCTCCTTCTTTGTGCAGCATTCCGGTGTCCAGTACATACTCATTTTGTCCGTTCTCATCCAACACCTTCACTTCGATTTTCCCGCTGTCCTGATTCGCCTCTGCCCAACATATAAAATCATCCCCCGACTCGATCTTCGTCAATGCGCTCTTTGGCACTTCGATCTTTGCCACTTCTTCCCCGGTAGTGCCGCTATACACAGAAGAAATGTCCCCATAATTATACACAAGATAATTCCCATCTGCAAATACCGCATACTCGTTATAGGCAAGCCCTTTCGCAAATCCTGTCTCTGAATCGTCTGGAAACACCTCTTTCCAATCCTGTGACGGAACTTTTAAATCCGTCACCTCGCCCGTCTTTTCATTGACACGGAAAAAATACTGCCCGGCAAGATACAGATTCTTTTCATCAAATGCCTCCGCATAGTATTCCTCCGGGAACTCGTGGATCACAAGATACAACATGCCATCTGCGCCATAACGTCCATCTGCCAGTCTTAACTTCTTTCCCTTTAATAATTTTTGGCATTTTTCTTCCCACGGTATCTCCGCTTTCTGCCACTCCCCATCGACAAATTCCGCCTTGACCCATGAATCGACACTTCTACTCTCATTTTTACCATATGCTTCTAACGTGCCAAACTGCACGATCCTGCCTTCCGGATCAATCGTTACATTCTCCATGCTTACCGTCGTATCCACATCCCTGCTCCAGTCGAGCTTTGCTTCCGGCACTGTCTGCTCGACATAGACTGCTTCTTTCTCCGTCTGCGGCTTTTCTGTCGGCTCCGCTGTCTCCTCTGGTGCAGAAGAGTTTCCACACCCACATACTGCCACCGCCATAACAGCTGCCATTGTTATGATCCATTTTCTCATTTTACTCACACTCCTCAATAAATTTTTTCAGTTCTTCGATCTGCGCCCGGCTGAGTTTGGATTTATCTGCAAAAGCTGTGACAAACCGTGCGATCGAACCGCCAAAACGGTCATTGACGATCTGGTTGCTCTCTCTCGCCAGATATTCGTCATAGGTAATGATCGCTGACACAACTGCCTCCTCATTTTTGAAAATTCCGGCTTGGCACAAATTTCTGAGTACGGTGTAAGTCGTCGGTTTTTTCCAGCCAAGCTTTTCGCTGCACAGCCTGACAAGCTCCCCTGAGCGCACCGGCTCATTTTCCCATACGATGCGTGCAAACGCCATTTCACTCTCTGATAACATGCTTCCTCTCATTTTTTCCTCCATTTCTGAGCGTATAACGGTCACTGTTCTTTCTTTACATAATGACACCATACACTATCTCCTGTGTTGTCGTTGGCAAGATACAGATAATAGTCCTGTTGTTCTCCCTTGAAAACATGGCTTTCCGGCGTATAGCTGTCCGGCGAGAGATAGTAAAGATTATCCGTCTCCTGTCCGGCGATGCGCCGGAACTCATCCTCCCCATACTCTGCTTCAAAAATCCCCTCATCGGTCGCCATGAGAATCGTGTTTCCTTTCGCACCGAGCGTAATGTTCACCAGTTCTTCCCCGCCGCCATATGCCACGCCGCTCGCAAGGACATATGTCTCTTTCAGGGTTTCGTCGCACACTTGTACCTTGATCTGTTTTTCCTGCTGATCATATCTCCACCAACAGATAAAATCATCACCGGTCAAAATATATCCCATCCGTTCTTTAAAATTCAACGAGTCAATCTTCTTCTTTTCCCCAGTAAGCCCATTGTAGACAGAGACGCCGTCAAAGGCAATATAGCTTCCATCTGCAAAGACGCTGTACTGATTTGTCACAATGCCTTTTGCATCCGCACCCAACACTTCTTTGGCGGGTGTCTGCGGCACTTCAAGTTCCGTACACTCTCCTGTCTCCTCGTTGATCCGGTAAAGGAGCTGCTTCGTCACATAATAATCTTCTTCGTTTTGTTCACCACCCTTGGACGCTTCCTTCTCGGACATGGACATCTGGCAGACAGCCGCATACAAAAATCCATCTGCGCCATAAAACACATCTCTGATCTCCGCATTTTTCTTCTCTCCCAGAACATCTTTATCCCACTTTACTTCCTCAAAGTTCCAGTCCTCTTCCTGATACAATGCCTTGACAATACAAATATGTTCGTATTTTCTCGTCTGCACCTCAAAAAAATTGATCAGATTCCCCTGCGAATCCACTGCATCCGCAATCTCAGCAACCATTGGTTCCTTTTTCCCGGGGACATATTCACTCCAGTCTTTCCGAATCCGCGACACCGTCTGCTCGACATAAACTGTCTCTTCCTTTTCTGGCATCGGCGTCGCCTCGGCCTGCTCTGCCTGCGGTGTGGAGGAAATTCCGCACCCGCACAGGGCGACCGCCAGAACTGCTGCCGCTGTTATGAATTTCGTCGGCCTCCGGTATCTCATCACATGATGGATCCGCTCATTGACTGCGCCGGCACCAAACGCCGTATTCGGACAGAGGATTCCATTTTCACCACTTGCCATCGCCAAAAGCAGGTAGGAATAGCGTTTTCTCGCATCGCTTCCGAGTTTGCGCATCACCATTTCATCGCAGGAAATTTCCATATCCCGCATCATAAAATGGTACGCCGCCCAGACAAGAGGATTGAACCACAGCAGGGAAAACACAAGAAATGCAAGCGGCTTGATCCGATAATCCTGACGCCGGATATGAGTTTTCTCATGGACAAGGATGCATTCCAGATCCGCCTCGCACATTCCCTTCGGCACATATATTTTCGGGGAAATGATATTTCCCACAAACGAGCTGCATGCATAGGGATGTTCATACACGTTGTCAAATAAATGCACCGCATGACGAAACATCCGCCGGTTCATGATCAGGGAACAGAGCAGGTAAAGAACGCAGAACAACACGCCCATGACCCAGACAGCCATCATCACAGTTGCCGCTGTCAGTTGTTCTCTCTCCTCCTGTATGCGCGCCGCCTCTTCCGGAGTTTTCGCCGATATACTGCCGGCAGCTCCCTCCCTAGCACTCTTTCCCAGAATTTTGTCGAAACCGTAATCACGACTAAAGTTTTGACTATTGCCATTGTTTCCCACCGCATTTGTCCGGTTTCCTGCCGCCTCTGTTCCTGCCCCATTATCACCTAGCAGTTTGTCAGTTTCCGGTTTCAGGCGGTATCCATTTCCCACGCCGCCAAAACTCTCCTCTGGCGTCTGCTCTAACCGCATGCTGATCTGCTCCGGCATCACACTCTGCCTCGTCTGCACCACTGTCTCCGCGACGCGCTCAGGAAATAATCCGTAGATCCCATTTACCGAAAACGGACACACGATCCGGATCACGACAAGAATCCATAACAGATACATGGCAATTCTTGGAAGGCGCTTCATAAACGGACGAATCAGGAAAAGAAACAGGATCATCACAGAAGCCGACAGACACAGGCCCCATATGTAATTCAGCACGACATGCCCGGAAATGATCCCAGCCATATTTCCAATCCACTCTTTCATTTGCCAACGCTCCCTTCTGATTGTTTTTATTCTCGCGTACGTAATGAGCTAAGCGCACGCATGTATGCGTGCATTTGGCGAATATGCGCAGTTTATATTTAATAAACCTTATCTTGATTATAAGTTTATCATCTATAAACCAAATTGTCAATAGGAAAAAATTATGATAAAATAGTCTCAGCAAAGCTGAGCCATGCAAGTTGCTATCGCAACTTGAGATGCACAGAAAACGTGTGCAAGAATTATGATAAAGGAAGGCAGGCGGTACACTTGGTAAATAATTTTTTCTATCGGATGGGAATCATCCTTTTGATCGCTGCCTCTGTCACTGCCATCCTGCTAAATACCGGACTCATCAATCTCACAACATTTTTGTATCCCTGTCTGTTTCACCAGATGTCCGGCCTGTATTGTCCGGGATGCGGCGCTACACGGGCAATACAATCTCTTTTAGAAGGACATTTCATCTCCTGTTTTTTCTACCACCCGTTTGTATTTTATTGTTTTGTTCTGTATGTTTTATTTATGGGAAGCCATACGCTCGAGCGGGTACAGCGGAAATGGCATCATGCGCCAAAAAAATCCCCCCACAAAGATTTTTTTGTGAGAGGACTTGATTTTAAGGTTGTCTATGTCTATCTTGGCATCCTGATCATTCTCGTTCAATGGATGGTAAAAAATACTTTGATAAAATGAGCATTCTTTACTGCCATCAAAACGGTATCTGTGCCGTCAGGCAAACCCGGCATCCCTTCTTCGGCGGCGGACATGAGCATGATCAGCACAGCGATCACAATGCCGAGTGCAAGCCCGACACTGCCCACCACGATTCCTGCCACAGCCAGATCCTGCTGTCTCTTCGTGCCATCCCGCAAGGCAAGTATGCCAAGGACGATGCCGATCACTGCGCACAAGATCGCTGCATACCATAGACAGCAGTTAACAACGGATATACACGATACGACCAGCGATGCGATCGCCTTTCCATTTAATTTGTTTTCTGTCTCCATGCTCTCCTCATTTCTGCCGGACAGACTTTGGCTGCCCCTGCTTCCTTCACACTTCTGTTTCGATCTGGCGGATTTCCTTTGTGCGGATTTCCTCCGTGATGTCTTTGATAAATGACGCTAACGGCACCTGCCCCTCATCGCCTTTGTAGCGGCTCCGGAGTGATACAACTTTCTCTTCCTGCTCCTTCTGCCCTACAATAAGCATATACGGAACTTTCTTAAGCCTTGCCTCCCTGATTTTGAAGCCAATCTTTTCCGAACGGTTGTCGACCGTCACATCCACATCATGGCGAGCCAGTTCAGCCCGGACTTCCTCCGCATAATCTGCATATTTTTCCGAAATCGGAAGAATGCGTACCTGCTCTGGACAAAGCCACGTCGGGAATAAGCCTGCATATTTTTCGATCAGCCACGCCAGCGTTCTTTCATAACACCCGATTGACGTTCTATGGATGATATACGGACGAACCTTCTCTCCATTTTCATCAATATAATACATATCAAACTGCTCAGCAAGAAGCGCATCCCACTGAATGGTGATCATCGTATCTTCTTTTCCATATACATTCTTTGCATTGATATCTACCTTCGGCCCATAAAAAGCCGCCTCGCCGATATCCTCTGTAAACGGTATCTCAAGTTCCTCCAGAACCGTCCGGATATGCTGCTCCGTCTCTTCCCAGACTTCCGGCTCTCCGATGTATTTCTCTGGATTTTCCGGATCCCATTTGGACAAATGATAGGTCACATCCTCTTCCAGACCAAGCGTCTGAAGACAGTACTGCGCCAATGCGATACAATCCTTAAATTCCTGAACCATCTGGTCGGGACGGACGATCAGATGCCCCTCCGAGATCGTAAACTGTCTCACTCGTGTCAAGCCATGCATTTCCCCAGACTCCTCATTCCGGAACAACGTAGAGGTCTCGCCATAACGACACGGAAGATCCCGGTAAGATTTCTGGCTCGCCTTATAAACATAGTACTGGAACGGACAAGTCATCGGACGGAGTGCAAATACTTCCTTGTCCTTATCCTCATCGCCAAGTACAAACATTCCTTCTTTGTAGTGATCCCAATGCCCGGAAATCTTATAGAGATCCGATTTTGCCATGAGAGGAGTTTTGGTGCGCATATAACCTCTCTGCTCCTCCTCGTCCTCAATCCAGCGCTGGAGTTTCTGGATCATTTTCACGCCATTTGGCATAATGAGCGGAAGCCCCTGCCCGATCACATCGACGGTCGTAAAAAGCTCCATCTCCCGTCCAAGCTTGTTGTGATCCCGTTTCTTAATGTCTGCCAGATGCTCGAGATAGGCGTCCAAATCCGCTTTTTTCGTATAAGCAGTTCCGTATACCCGGGTGAGCATCTTATTTTTTTCGTTTCCTCTCCAATAAGCACCGGAAGAAGAAATGAGCTTCATCGCCTTGAGCGGCTTTGTCGTCATCAGATGCGGGCCGGCACACAGGTCGACATATTCTCCCTGCTGATAAAAGGAAATTTCTGCATCCTCCGGAAGATCCTCGATCAGTTCTACCTTATACGGTTCATTCCGCTTTTTCATAAATTCGATCGCTTCCTGTCTCGGAAGGGTAAAGCGCTCAAGAGCCGCCCCCTCTTTGACGATCTTTTTCATTTCCTTTTCGATCTGGTCAAGTGCCTCCCTGTCCAGAGATTCCATATCAAAATCATAGTAAAATCCGTCTGCGATCGAAGGCCCGATGGCACATTTTGCGTCCGGATACAGCCTCTTGATCGCCTGCGCCAACACATGAGACGCTGTGTGACGGTATGCCGCCTTTCCCGCCTCGCTGTCAAACGTAAGTATATTCAGTTCATGTTCTCCATCTACTATTGTCCTGAGATCTACAACCTCTCCATCCAGTTCAGCGACACATGCTACTCTTGCCAGTCCCTCACTGATATCTTTTGCAATGTCGATCACTGCCATTGGCTCCGCATATTCTTTCACCGAACCATCTTTGAGCATAATCTTCATTTTATTACACCATCCTTCCTGAATTATAGCGATTCTTCGCTCCGCACTTCGAGAACTTTTCTATCAGATAAAAAATCCCGTCCCTATAAACACGGTCGTTTACAGGGACGGGATATCGTAATCAAAATATTCCCGCGGTTCCACCCTAATTGGCATCCGTCCCATTTTTTGAAAAACAGGCTTCTGCGGATACCCGGCTTCATTCTGACGATAACGGAGTCACCGGGCCGGATCAGGGCCACTCAGAGGTAGTTTTCAAATGTTTCCCATGCAGGTGCTTCCAGCCTGATGCGTGATTCCGCATTCCGGCACCTTTCTCTGTCATGTTATCGCATTTTACTCGTCTCTTCAACGTGCTAAGGATTATTATAAGCATTGGAACTGGAAATGTCAATGAAATTTTCTTCAAAAAAAATGCAAATTTATACTTCACATTTCAGGAAAAACATGGTATATTTATTATAACTAAATAGGCGTAAAGGGTTTTAACTAATCTTTATTGATAAATTCAGAAACAACATAAACCGTGAAAGGAGGAATGCAATATGAGCAGCATCTCAGGCGCAGCCGGAAACAGTTACCAGAACACAGTCAGCCACATTGCAAGCGGCATAAAACTGCAGCATGCGGCAGATGGTGCTTCCGAATTAGCGATTGCAGAAAAAGAAAACGCCCAGATCAATGGTCTTAATATGGGACAGAGAAACGCAGAGGATGGAAAATCTCTTCTGAACGTGGCAGATGGAGCGATGAGCGGCATTGCCGATAATCTCGTGAGAATCCGCGAGCTTGCTGTACAGGCATCGAATACCGCTATTTTATCCAAAGAAGACCGCAGCATGATCCAAGATGAGATCTATCAGCTCAAACAGGGAATTTCCGACATTGCGAATAATACAGAATTTAATAAAAAGAAACTTTTGGATGGTTCCTACTCCGATGGATATATTATGTCCGGCCCAAATGGCTCCGGTCTCACACTGGATATCGGGGACGCCACTCTGAAAGCACTTGGCATCGAAGATTTCGACGTGACCGGAAACTTCTCTATCCAGACGATCGACAATGCTCTTGGCATGGTTTCTAGCAACCGCAGTACCATCGGCGCCCAGAGCAACGCCCTTGACTATACGATTTCGTATAATTCACAGGCGATCATCAACCTGAACTCTGCTGCAAGCAGGTTGCAGGATACGGATATCGCAGAAGCGGCATCCGAGATGGATAAGCAAAATCTCCTGCAAACCTATCAGCTTATCATGCAGAAAAAGCAGCAGGAACAGGAAAGACAGCGTTTTGGCTTGTTTTTCTAGTGTGGTGGCATCGTGCCAATACAACATGAGGTTTTAACTATTCAGTGCAAAATGAAAGACCCGGCTGAAAAAGCATGGGTCTTTTTTGTTTTACTCAAGTTGTTTGGTGGCTTCTTTTCGTATCAACGCATTTTAAACCGATATTCTTCCTTTAATCTCTCAAAAATCTCAAAAGCTACCGGACAAATCTCTATCACATCCAGTACACTTAACAAACTTGCCAGTCTTCCCGGTTGGTCAGTATATGGATATTTTTTACAGTCATCTGGCTTGCAATCTCCTAATTTACAAGCGCCGTCCTCCTGTAAGAAATCGCATGGCTCATGCTTAGTCTGATAGTTCATACCATACTCTTGCTTTTCCAAATAAGTATCCACGAACTGCTCCGATGTGATTCCCAAGTATTGCGCATCCCGGTCAATATCTTCTGCCGGAATACTTCCTTTATACATCTTACAGCAATTTCTACATTTACCGCAATCATAGTCAGCAAATAATTCTTTATGTAATCGAAAAAACTGCCTGTCCAATTCGTCATCATCCGCATGACCTTTCAAATAGCTGCGAAATTTAAAATTTTCTTTTTCTTTTTTCTTGGCTTCTTCTTTTACTTTATCTGGCTGTAGCATATGCTTTTCTCCTTCATATTATCCCTTATATACCTTCTGTTTGGGATAAGTGTTATGCAAGTTTGTTATCACACTAGTGTTTCTCGCAAATTTTTATCTCGGTCCCAAAAACTTATCTCCATTCAAATGTATCATATGCTCTGGCATTTCCGCAATCCAGACTTCCGTCTCCCATGCCAAAGCCTCCGAAAATTTTTTATATGTCTTAAAATCAGGAAATGCTGTCACAAAAATTTTTCCTGCTGTTATGTTTTTTGTCATCTCTGTCAATTCCAATATTCTTTTAGAATCCATCGGGCCTACAGAAGTCACTGATTCCACAAAATATATCCAGTTCTTATCTTCTCTATATAAAACTACATCCGGCATCTTGTCATGTAACGTTATCTCAAATCCCAATTTGGTCAGTTTTCCAACATTTTTCACTAAATCCTTTTCTATGGTATCGCCAACATACAAACATTCTGAATTGGGTGCAAAGCGCGGTGCAAATTTCTCAATAATAGCTTTCTGCAATTCATTGTGCTTGCCTGTAGAAAATTGAAAATCAGCTCCGTTTATACGTATTGGCATCATTGTCATCTTCTTTTTTGAAGCATAGATGTCCACTAGCTTTTCATGGTATTTCAAGAATCGGTTTATAGATTTTTGCCACTCTGGTGTTTGAAATGTCCTTACTATCTGCAATGTTTCTTCTGTAAGCCTGTACCTATAATTAGGACTGTTTGTTGCTTTCCCATTATCTTCTACGAGTGCAGCATTTCGGAAATGATGTAATGCCTGCTTGCGAAAAGTTTCCCTGCTGTTTTCTGCATAAGTCG